>CAZCAK010000242.1:0-3445 GCA_964496605.1 uncultured Acidiferrobacteraceae bacterium
TATGCTCGCGCGCGCACCGGAAATTAATTTCTATACGCCCACCTTCAAAAGCTTCAGTAGTTCCGAGCTCAGTAGCTGCGGTAAAAGTGCCTGGCCGGCGGTGTCGATTACCGGCGGCGATTGCAAATTGCAATGCGATCACTGCAAGGCGAAGATTCTCGAGCCAATGATTCCGGCGCGCACGCCGGAAGATTTGTGGCGCGTGGTAAACGATATCGTGGCGCAAGGCGGCGGCGGTATGTTGCTGACCGGCGGCTCGAATCATCGCAACGAAGTCGAATACGATGCGTATTATTCGACGATTCGCCGCATCAAAGACGAATTTCCCCAGTTCAAGATCGCACTGCACACCGCCTTGGTGACGCCCGCGATCGCGCAACGCATGGAAGACAGTGGCATCGACGCCGCGATGATGGATGTCATTGGCGCGCAAGAAACCATTACGCAGGTCTATCACCTCAAACGCAAAGTCGATGACTTCGAGCGCACGCTCGAAACCTTGGTCGCGACCAAGATGAAAGTCGTGCCGCATATCGTGATCGGATTGCATTATGGCCGGCTCCTGGGCGAGTGGGACGCCTTAAAAATGTTGCAGCGCCATACGCCCGACGCCTTGGTGCTGGTAGTCGTGATGCCGATGTACGCACCGGCGCACCGCCCGTTCGCGACGCCCGATCCGGCTGAAGTGGGGCGCTTTTTTCTCCATGCGCGCGCGGCCTTGCCGGATACGCCGCTGTTATTGGGTTGTGCTCGCCCCCAAGGTCTCGCGAAGATAACGATCGATACCTACGCCGTTATGGCCGGTATCGATGGAATTGCGCATCCCTCGGAAGGGATGGTGGAACTTGCGGCGCGCTTGGAGCAGCGCGTGCGCGTCACGCCGGCGTGTTGTTCGATTGCAGTGGGCGATGAGGCGATGGCGATCGAAGGCGAGCGCCGTGGCATCGAACTCGATCTGGAACAAATCCTCGCGCACGAACGCAGTCGCCGCACCGCGGCAACACAGAAGACGGCGTTACGCGGTATTCCTATTAGTGTCGACGGCGGTACTGCGCGCGGCGGGTGTTGCACATGAGCGGCGCGCTGCCCTGGCGCGTCATCGATACCGGCCTGCGGAGTGCGGCGGAAAACATTGCGCTAAATCGTGCGCTATTAGAGGCGCGTCAGGCAAAGCTCATTCCGAACACGCTGCGATTTCTGCGGTTCAAGCCCGCGGCCTTGCTCGGCTTTCATCAGAGTGCCGCGCAGGAACTGCGCACCGATTATTGCGCCGAACACGGCATCGAGATTCAACGCCGCATCACCGGCGGCGGCGCGATTTATTTCGATGAGACGCAGCTCGGCTGGGAGTTATATCTCGATCGCGCCACGCTCGGCACCGCCGATATGCTCGAGATTGCGCGCCGTATCTGCGAAATGGCGGCGCGTGGCATCAGTCGTCTCGGTGTGAATGCGCAGTTTCGACCGCGCAACGATATTGAGGTTGATGGACGCAAAATTTCCGGCACCGGCGGCGCGTTCGATGGCGACGCGATTTTGTATCAAGGCACCTTATTAGTTGAATTCGATATCGAACGCATGCTGCGCGTACTGCGCATTCCAGCGGAGAAGTTGAGCGATAAGGCGATTGCGTCGGCGCGCGAGCGCGTCACCAATCTCAAAGATTTGCTGGGTGTCGTCCCGCCGTTGACGCAAATCCAAGATGCATTAACCATGGCGTTTGCTGAGGGTTTCGGTGTCGAGTTCGAACGCGCAATGTCGCTGACGCCGCAAGAACGCGAGCGGTTCGATGCGGCGGTGAAAGAAATCGATTCGCCCGAGTGGATTCAGCAGCACGATCGTCCGGCCAGCGACGCGCCGATGGTGCAGGGCGTCTACAAATCCGCGGGGGGACTGATTTACACAAGCTTACTGGTGGATACCGCGCGGCACCGCATCAAGCAGGCATGGTTCGGCGGCGACTTCTTTGTTAATCCTAAACGCATGATTATCGATCTCGAGGCGGCGTTGCGCGATACACCGCTCGACGCCTATGCCGCGCGTATCGAGCAATTTTTCGATCACTATCGCGTCGAGATGCTATTGCTCCAACGCCATGACTTTATCGCCGCGGTCGAAAGCGCCCTACCGAAGGACGCGGCCATGCGCGTCGCCGAGTGCCAGTTGTGAGCGCCATGCTTAGCGCCGATGTGCTGGTGGTCGGTCTCGGTCCCGCCGGCGGTGCCGCGGCCGCCGCGGCGGCGCGTGCCGGATTAAGTGTGATTGCGATCGACAAGAAACAACGGATCGGCGAACCGGTGCAATGCGCCGAGTTCGTGCCCATGCCGATGGGTAAATACACCCAAGCCGATGGCGTTTTGGTGCAACGCATCGCCGCGATGAAAAGCGTGCTGCCTTCGGGCGCGGTACATGCGTCGGCGTTTCCGGGACTTATGGTTGACCGTGCCGCATTCGATCGCGCCTTAGCGCAAACGGCGCAGGAGCACAGCGCGGATGTGCGTACGCACACGCGTATCGTCGGTCTGAATCCGTCGCAGCGCCGTGCGACGGTCGAGCACAAGGACGCCGTGCCGCAGCGAATCGAGATCGAATACCGCGTGCTGGTTGCTGCCGACGGTCCGCATTCGTCGGTTGCGGAGCTATTGCATCTGACACCATTGCCGAGTGTGAACACGCGTCAATACACGGTGCCGCTACTAAAGCCGTATACCGATACCGATGTGTGGTTGTCGGACGAGTTTCCCGGCGGTTACGCCTGGTTGTTCCCCAAGGGCGCAGTCGCGAATCTCGGACTCGGTATCGACAAACATTTCGCTGCCGACATGAAGGCACCGCTCGATCGTTTGCATGCGCAATTAATCGAGCGCGGCATTCTCGGGCGCGAAATTCTCGGCCGCACCGGCGGCGCGATTCCAGTTGGCGGATTGCGTGAAGCGTTGGTGCACGAAACCATTTTATTCGTCGGCGACGCCGCCGGCCTGACGCATCCGATCACCGGCGCCGGCATCAGTGCCGCGGTGGTATCGGGGGAGCGCGCGGCGGCTGCCGCAAAGGCGTTTATTGACGGCGACACGCGTGCGTTCGAAAGCTTTGAGGAAGACGTGCGCGATCAATTCGAAGCGACCCTGGCGCGTGCGGTGACGCGGCGCGAACAATTGGCGCATCATTGGCGGCGGCCGCAGGCGCGTGAAGATGCGCTCATGCGTCGCGGCTGGATCGCGTTCCCGGAATATTTTGCGAGTTAAGTGGCGTCGGTTTCGAAATCCGGCGCGAATGTAGATATGAATTGCCCGCGGTGAATAGGAGACAATATGAGTGCCCCCGCTGAATCGATGACTAAACCCGCCGTTGCTCCGGTAACGTTCTACCGGCCGAATTACAATATTAAAACGCCGGATATGCGTTCGCCGGAAGAAGCTCGCGCGTTCTTGCAGGAGCTCCGAAG
>CAZCAK010000243.1:0-3409 GCA_964496605.1 uncultured Acidiferrobacteraceae bacterium
TGCACCGCTATTTGTGATTCGCGGTGACAATGTGCGCTTCTCTGGTTTTCGCTTGCAGGGTCCGACGGATTTTATGGCGCCAGGCGATCGTAAGGAGAAGGGCATCGAAATTTCGCCGTTTGGTGCGCGTGAGCCGATTCGCAATATCGAAATTTCCAATATGGAAATATTTCATTGGAGCGGCCTCGGTATACAAGTGACGGATAATGTCGAACAGGCCGAGCGCGGTCGCTTATTCAATACCAATCCGAATGCGGTGCGCGTTAAAAACAATTTCTTGCATCATAACCGCCATGGCGCGGGCGAAGGCTACGGCGTCGAATCATCCGCGGGTGCGTACGTCACCATCGAGCAAAATGTGTTCGATGAAAATCGTCACGCCATTGCCGGTGGTAGTCGCAATGATAAGGCGCTGGACTACTCCGGCTATACCGCACGCGATAATCTCATTCTCGAAGGCGGCGGATTGCACTGTGCCGACAGTGCCGGCACCGGCGGCCTGATCGGCGGAATTGTCGGTGGTATCGTCGGCGGCATTATCGGCGGTTTGACCGGCGGGCTACCGGGCGCGTTGATCGGCATCGGCATCGGCGCCGCGGTCGGTGCGGGTGGCGGCGCGGTTGCCGGCTCCTGGTGTTGGCAAACGCATCAAATCGATATGCACGGAGACGATAATAGTTTTTACAGCCGTAGCAATTGGCAGTGCGGCACCGCGGGCGAAACGATGTTGATCGAACGCAATACGATTCTATACACCAAAGGGCTCGCGATTAAGATTCGCGGCAATCCGGCCGACAAGGCGGTGGTCGATGGCGACGTGTTCAAGCACGGCAGCCGCAGCGATGCGATTTCGCAAAACGGCTATTGCGGGTGGGGCGACAATATCACCAACCCGATTCAGGTGAAGCCGAACAATGTGTTTCATGCCGACCCAATGAAGACGCTCGGTAGTTGCGATTTTGTCGGCGACGGCAAGTTAGATCAGTTTATGACTACCGGTGTGACCTGGTGGGCGAAGTCGCCGACGACGGGCCAATGGCGTTACCTGAATACCATGCCGGAACAATTGGCACAGCTACAGTTGGTCGATATCGATCACGACGGCAAATGCGATGTCGCGCCGAAGATGCCGCGTCCGGAAATGATTCCGGACAAGTATTCGAAAGGCGGCATGACGCCGTGGCTACCGACGCGCGTCGTGCATCCGTAATGGCGCGAAATCGCTGCTATTGCCGCATTTCGACCGGATAGCCCGCGGTCTCCCATTCGGCGAATTTCATATCAACCTCGGTGACATCGGTGAAGCCGAGGTCTTTTAACGTTTTGGTCGCAAGCGTACTGCGCACGCCGGTGGAACAGTACAGCGATAGGGTTTGTCGGTAGTTCGGCTTGCCCGCGCCGCCGACATGCTTCCAAATTCCAAATTCGAGCCGGCCGCGCGGTATGTTGACCGCGCCCCTGACGTGACCGGCGGCGTATTCATCTGGTTCGCGCACGTCGATGATTAAACCGGCGTCTTTTTTATCGTAACGCGTTTTGAATTGCGCCATATCGACGATTTTGATGGTCTTCTTGGTATTGGCGACGAGCCGCGCAACGCGAGCTGGATAATCCGCCGCGGTAGCGACCTGCATCACAGTAAAGCCCGCGAGCAAATACGCGATATATCGCAGCTTGCTCTGTTCCATCGGCGTACTCCCAAATTATTGGAGCGATTATCTTACGCGTCTTTACGCAGCGGCTATGCGCCTTCGCGTCGGGCCATCCCAAAAAGTTTGTAGCCGCCGCTGCAGTAAGCGCAATCTCGACCTTGGTCGATATCGCATCGCTACGCTTGACTCCGTACCGTGCTACGGGCCTAGGCTGTTGCGCAATCGGAGACTGCGATGGCAAACGACAATATCAAACCAGGAACCACAACACTCATCGCCGGCGGAATCGCGGCGCTAATCGCCTCGGCGTGTTGTGTCGGGCCATTGGTGTTGCTTGCGCTCGGTATCAGCGGCGCTTGGATCGCCAATCTTACTGCGCTCGAACCTTATCGCCCGATCTTTGTTGTGCTTGCGTTGGCATTTCTCGCGCTCGCATTTCGCAAGGTTTATCGGGCACCGGCGGTCTGCGCGCCCGGACAGGTCTGCGCGACGCCGGTCGGTCGCAAGCGTCAACGCCTACTGTTTTGGCTGATTGCCATCCCCTTGTTGGCCTTGCTCGCGTTCCCTTGGTACGCGCCTTTATTTTATTAACTGGAGAATCGTTCATGCGTAAATTTTTTCTGCTCGCCGGGTTCGCGCTTGCACTTACCGCCAATGCGGTGTCGGCCGATAACGCCGCCACCAAAACCGTGACGCTTGCGGTCGATAATATGACTTGCTCCGCGTGTCCGATTACGGTGCGCCAAGCCTTGGAGAAGGTGCCGGGCGTTTCGAAGGCGAAGGTTGACCTGGAGCATCACACTGCGACGGTGACATACGATCCGACCAAAACCAAAGTCGAAGCGTTAACGTCGGCGACGACCGACGCCGGTTATCCGTCGAAACCGGCGCCCTAAGCGAGCGCGCGCAGGGACATGATGCATATCGCCATTATCGGTTCCGGGTCAGCGGCATTCGCGGCAGCGATTCGTGCCAGCGAGGGCGGTGCGCGCATTACGCTGATCGAGTCCGCTCCCGTCATTGGCGGCACCTGCGTTAACGTCGGCTGCATCCCCTCGAAGATATTCATCCGCACCGCGCAGATCGCACATTGGGCGCAGGCCCATGGCTACGATGGCCTCGCGCATCAGCGGCTCGCAGTCGACCGCGGGCAATTGCTTGCACAACAACAAGCGCGCGTCGACGAACTGCGGCGCGCGAAATACGAAGACATTTTGCACGGCAATGCAAACATACAACTGGTACACGGCAGTGCGCGGCTGGCGGCGCGCAGCACCGACCGACATTTAGGACAAGAAAGCTCCGCCCCAGCGCTGATCGTGACGCGTCCCAACGGAATCGAGCAGCGGATTGTGGCCGACCGCATCTTGATCGCGACCGGTCGCGGGCCGGCGATTCCCGCGATTCCGGGGCTGGAAGGTACGCCGTTCTGGACGTCAACCGAGGCGCTGGCCGCCGAGCAAATCCCAGAACATCTTATTGTCTATGGCGGTTCGGTGGTGGCATTGGAGCTCGCGCAGGCGTTCTTGCGTCTGGGTGCTAATGTCACCTTGATCGCGCGCGGCGCATTACTATCGCGCGAAGATCCGACGCTGGGCGAGGCGCTAAAGGAAATACTCGAAGTCGAAGGCATGCGCATCGTCCTCGGGCACACGATGGGTCGTGTACGTCACGATGGTCTACGCTTTCATGTCGCGGTCGGTGATGAAACGTTACGTGGCGATCGTTTATTGATTGCTACCGGGCGGCGACCCAAT
>CAZCAK010000244.1:0-3400 GCA_964496605.1 uncultured Acidiferrobacteraceae bacterium
CGCAGCGAGATCACGCCGAAAAATATCTTCATGATTGGTCCTACCGGTGTAGGCAAAGCCGAAATCGCGCGCCGGCTCGCGCGCTTGGCGCGTGCACCGTTTTTGAAGGTGGAGGCGACCAAGTTTACCGAAGTCGGTTACGTTGGCCGCGACGTCGACTCAATCGTGCGCGATTTGGTCGATGTCGCGGCGAAGATGCTGCGCACTGAAGAAATGGCGAAGGTGCGCGCGCGCGCCGAAGGTGCGGCGGAAGATCGCATTCTCGATATCTTGTTGCCGAGTGCGCGTGAGGGGTTTGGGTTCGCAGTCGGTGCCGATACGCAAGAGCCAGCGCGCGAAGGCGAGGGCGCCGCGCGCCAGCGCTTCCGGCAGAAATTGCGGCAAGGTGAGCTTGACGAACAGGAAATCGAAATCGAACTGAAGGTCGCGCCTATGGGCGTCGAGATTTTTGCACCGCCGGGCATGGAAGAGATGACCAGCCAACTGCAAAACATGTTTCAGGGTCTCGGCGGCCGCCGCACCAAGACGCGCAAGGTGAAGATCAAGGAGGCGCGACCGCTATTGATCGAGGACGAAGCCGCGCGGCTGATCAACGACGACGATATCAAACAGCTTGCGGTGGAGCGCGTGGAACAGCACGGGATCGTCTTCATCGATGAAATCGACAAGATCGTTGCGCGCGGGGGCAGCAGCGGCGGGCCCGATGTGTCACGCGAGGGTGTACAGCGCGATCTATTGCCGTTGGTCGAGGGTGCCACCGTGTCGACCAAGTACGGCATGATCAAGACCGATTACATTTTATTTATCGCCTCGGGCGCGTTCCATTTGGCGAAGCCGTCGGACCTGATTCCGGAGCTGCAGGGCCGCCTGCCGATTCGAGTCGAGCTGCGCGCGCTCGATGTCGACGATTTCGTACGCATCTTATCCGACACTGATGCATCGCTGACCGAGCAGTATGCCGGCCTCTTGGGCGTCGAGGGGCTTACCCTGCAATTCGCACCCGACGGTATACGGCGCTTGGCGCAGATCGCCTGGCAAGTAAACGAAAAAACCGAGAACATCGGCGCGCGTCGGCTGCACACCGTGTTGGAGCGTCTCTTGGAAACCTTGTCGTACGAGGCGCCGGACCGCAGCGGCGAAACGGTTGTGGTCGACGCGGCCTATGTCGATCGTTATTTGGCCGAGCTTGCCGGCGACGAAGATTTAGCGCGCTACATTCTATAGCGATATCGCGCGGCTCCCTCGCTTGATGGCACTTGAAATGGTTTGTGGTAACCCCATTTTAAGGCCACCAACTTGAACCGGCTCGCCACAGTTGGCGACCGTGACCATCAATCGAAGGAGGTCCTTTATGAATATGCTCATCAACCAACCGGTACGTAACCAATGGGGTTTGGCGAATGACGACTTCGACAATTTATTCGAAGGCTTTTTTCGCCCGTTGCGTCGCGGCAGCGAAAGTCTTGTGCCCGCCATGGACATTAAGGAACGCGAGAATGACTATGTCATCCACGCCGAAATGCCCGGCGTCAACAAGGATCAGATCGACATTACCCTGACCGACGGCGTACTGACCATCAGTGCCGAAACGAAGTACGAACACGAAGAGAAGGATGGCGATCGGCTGCTGCGTCAAGAGCGGCGTTACGGCAAATTTACGCGTAGCGTGCGTCTCGGTACGCAGATCGACGAGAAGGCAGTAAAGGCGAATTACAAAGACGGCGTATTGGAGCTGGTATTGCCGAAGGCGGAGGAAGTAAAGCCGAAAAAGATCACCGTCGGCTAACCATGCAATAGGCGATGGCTGACGCCATCAGCAAGCAGTAACAAAGGGGCCTCGCGGCCCCTTTGTTTTGGTTCTCGGTGGTCCTAGGGTTGGCTGCGGGTGTGCAGCATCAGCAGCGGTGCGGTTTTGTGTTCGCTGATGTGTAGCGCCAAGCCGGTGATATTCCCGCGACTGTCCGGCAGCGGCACGGCGTTAATAAATACCGGTACCGTGACCTCGTCTTTGCAAACGATGACACTTTCCAAGTGATGCAGTCGCATACCGCGTCTGACGTCGCGCAAAATCCGTTCGATGTCTGCACGTCGATCGGGCGGAAACAGCATCGATAAATTCCGTCCGCGTGTGTCGTTGAGGTTATAACCGAAGCGACGTTGCGCCATCCCGTTCCAGCCGCGAATGATGGCATCGAGCCCGGTGCTGACGATCGCCTCGTCGGCGGTTTCCACGATCGACGCGAGCAAGGCGTTGGCATCTTCGGCTTGCTTGCGTTCTATGATCGGCCCGAGCTGGGCTGCAACCGCAGAAATCAAACTCACCATGCGTTCGTCTTCGGCGCGCGTCTCGCTCATATAAAACGCCAGTATGGCCACGACCTCGTCGCGCGCGAGTACCGGAATCACAACACCGGCCTTGAGCCCTAGCTCCTTGGCGATGGGAATCGAACGAAAATGTGGGTCGAGCGTGACATCGCGTGCCCATGCCGGCTTCTGCGACGTCCACACTTGTCCAATAAGACCGATGCCGGGCAGGCAAATTAAATCGTCCACGTCGCGGCGAAACGCTTCAATGTTATCGCGCGTCGTGTACCACGCGGGACTGCATTTGAGGCCGCCGCCGTCCGCCAGCGGCAGCCAGGCTTCGCCCACGATCCAATTCGTGGCGTGGCATACCGTGCGCAAGACTAGGCGCAAGGCAGACTCGAAATCGCTCGCGTGACCGATCGACATTGCCATGGCCTGCAGCAGGCGCAGGGCGTGCTCGTTGCGCCGTTGTTCGGTCATATCCATAACCACGAGGCAAACCGCGTTCATATTGTCGATCGCCAAGTGATTTGCGCCGACGTAGGCCGGCACGCGGCTGCCGTCGCGCGCGCGAAATGCGATCTCGCCATGGGCGCTGACGCTTTCGCTTTGCCAAATGAGCGCCTGCAACATGCCGTGATCGTCCGGCGCGACAAAGCTTTGCAGCGGATGCCCGAGTATGCGGCCGATGGAGGTCTTTAAAATTTCCGCGAAGCGTCGATTGCAATAGAGCACGGTGCCGTCGGGGCTCAAGGTTGCGGCGCCTTCGTGCATTTCCTCGACGATGGTGCGATACGGTCGCTCCGCGGTTTGCAAAGTGAAGATTCGTTCGCCGGCGATGCCGTCGACGACGATGGCGTCGACTTCGCCGCTACGCAAGGCGTTGAGCGTCTGCCGCGCATCATGTAGCTCGGCGCGCAGGCGCGCATTTTCCTCGATGAGCGCACGCTTGTTGCGCGGCGTCTGCGGTTTCAGCGCAGGCGACGCGGCGTCGTGGGGAAGGCGGGGAGATCTTTTGGCCATAGATCTAGACCGAGTACGACTTTCTCTCGATTGGACAAGTCGCCGACAAAACGACGCAGCGGCGGTGGAT
>CAZCAK010000245.1:0-3391 GCA_964496605.1 uncultured Acidiferrobacteraceae bacterium
GGCGGGTTTTTTATTGGTATAGCGGAAAGTCTAGCGACGAAATTTTCTTGCTAACATCATTTCCGCCATATTACTGCTGACGGTGCGGATGATCGGGAAGGCGAGATCGAGCAAGGTGCTGCGAAATGTGAACGGCCGTGATGGATGCGGTTCATGTGGATTGCCGCCATACGGCATTTGTCGCGGTGGCCGATGCTCGCGTTCGTCGCGGCGGCCGTCGTAATAGGCCTCGGTCACGGTTTGGGTATAGCTGCGGCGATGACGTTTGCGTTCCGCGCTGATTACCGCTACCGCGAGACCCACACCGATGCTAATGCCGAGCGCCGCGAACGGATGTTTGCGAATCAAGGTCACGGGCTTATTCAGCTGCGTCTGCGCGGTTTGTACCGTTTTGCCGATGCGCTGCCCGAGCGCATCGAGCGTCTCGGCAATTTGTTGACGATGGAACTCCGCCTTTTCGCGCGCGTCGTCCGACGACTGCACATCCATTGGGGGATGACTCATGGCGTCGCCGCCTCCTTAATTTTATTGATACCTTCTTTGAGGGCTACGCGGTCGTTGCGTAAGGCGTGTTTGGTTTGCATGAAGCTCGTGTGCTGTCCGAGATGCTTCGCGTGGCGGTACGCCATGACGCCGCCGATCCCGCCCAGCACCAGACCGACAATCAGGGCGCTGATCCAAAAGCCACGCACGCCGTATTCGCCTTTGGTCAGCAGATCGCCCAGGCCAATTACGAGAAACGCCACCAAGCTGAGTACGCCGAGTAGGGCGATACCGGAATAGACTGCGGCTTTAATGCCGTCGATGATCATGGCGCGAGTGTTTTCCTGCATCTCGAGCTTGATGACGTTCGCCTCGGCGCGGACCAACTCGCCAGTCTCGGCGAGTAGCCGCTTGAGTAGTTCGCTGACTGAAAGTCCGGACTCAAATTCTACCGGCACCTCGGTTTCACGGATCCGCGCCCGCATCATTTGAGCAGCCTTCCAACGAGGTAACCGAGCCCAAGACCGAGTGCTACGGTGAGCAGCGGATGCGCACGCACCTGCGCGGCCATATCGTCGCGCATTGCCGCCACATCGTTTTCGCGTACGTAATGCGCGGCTTCGCGAATACCGCCGACCGCCTCGTGCATATAACCGCCGACTTGTTGTTTTAAAGAATCGAGTTTGTTTCCGTTGTAAGTGCCGTTACCGGTGGTATCCATGGCTGCTCCTATTTGTATAGACGGGATGGACCGGCGGCGAACCGCGGGCTCGTTACCGTAACAAAAGCGAGGCGAGCCTTGATCGGACCAAGGTAGGAAAAATAGCGGAGGTTGATGCTAGCGCTTAGCGCTTATCGTCGGCGACTTCGGAGGCGGCCGCATCGCGTAAATGCCGCTCGTACCACCAGAACCCGGCGTACTCATGGATGGCGCGACTGCTTTGCCATAACGACAAGGCCGACGGTAGATAGCCGAATATCTCGTGTTCTTCCTTACCGAGGGTAACGAAGCCGGTGGGCGCGGGTGTCACGCGAAAGCCGGGATAATTAAAGACCAGCATCGCGCGGCGCATATGTGCCGCGTGGGTCACGAGATAAATATGCTTCACGCCGGCGGCACGGAGAATATCGAGTGTGTAGTGTGCGTTTTCTTGCGTCGTCTTCGACCGCGTCTCGGTCCATTTCACCGGCACATTGAAGTCGTGCGTCAATACGTCTTGCATTAACTGCGCCTCGGGAATCGACTCGCCGTAGGTGCTGCCGCCGCTGACCAAAATCGGTGCCTTGATTTGGCGATACAGCGAGGCAGCATAACGCAGGCGTTCTAGCGTCATGCGGTTGACGGTATCGCTGCCGTATTCCGGTGCATCGGTGTAGCGTCCGCCGCCGAGTACGACAATCGCTGCCGGCAAGTCGCGCACCGCCGGCTCTTCGTTGATTTGACGCAAGGGCGGAAAAATTTCCAGGCCGCGCATTAAACGATTCGCCGTCATCGGCAAACTCAAACCGAGCAACAATGCGGTACAGATTCCGAGCAGCGTGCCGCCGAGCCATGGACGTTTGATATGAATCAACAGGCTTAACACCATCAAGACGATCAGCGCCCCGGGTGGCGCGATGAGCAAGCTGGCGATGTGATACCAATCCATGGGGCGTCTTCGTGGGGACTAAAAGATTTTTTCGCCGGCGGCTTGCCGCTCGGCATGATAGGACGAGCGCACCAGCGGGCCGCTCGCGACGTTGCGAAATCCAAGCTCGGTGGCAATGCGCGCGAACATTGCGAAGTCCTCCGGTGTTACGTAGCGTTCCACCGATAAATGATAGTCGCGGCTCGGCTGTAGGTATTGGCCAATGGTCAGGAGGTCGCAATCGTGCGTCCGTAGATCACGCATCGTTTCGATAATTTCCTCGTTGGTTTCGCCGAGCCCCACCATGATGCCAGACTTGGTCGGAATTTGCGGATGACGCTTTTTGAATTCGCGAATCAGTTCCAGCGACCAGCGATAATCCGAGCCAGGGCGCGCCTGTTTGTATAAACGCGGCACCGTTTCGATATTGTGATTGAACACATCTGGCGGCGCGCGATCGAGAATTGCCAGTGCGACGTCGCGGCGACCGCGAAAATCCGGAACCAAAATTTCGATGCCGCATTGCGGCGCATGGGTTCGAATCGCCTCGATACAGGCGATGAAGTGTGCCGCACCGCCGTCGCGCAAGTCGTCGCGGTCGACCGAAGTGACGACGACGAATTTCAAGCCCATCGCCGCGATGGTGCGCGCCAGATTAAGCGGCTCGTCGACATCGAGCGGCGCCGGTCGGCCGTGCGCCACGTCACAGAACGGGCAACGCCGCGTACAGATATTGCCCATGATCATGAAGGTCGCGGTGCCGTGACCGAAGCACTCGCCGATGTTGGGACACGAGGCCTCTTCGCATACGGTGTGTAATTTGTGTTCGCGCAAAATCGCTTTTAGCCGCGCAACTTCGGGGCTATAGGGCGAGCGTACGCGCAACCACGCCGGTTTCGGCAGCGGTGTGCGCGCCACGATCTTGATGGGAATGCGTGCGGTTTTCAGCGCACCCTTTAACGGGTTGCGCGGTGTTACGCTCGGTTCCGGTGTGGTCTTGTCGTTGTTTATCGGTTCGGACATGGTCGGTATTGACGGCCCTAGGCGGAATTCCGCGCTCGGGGCGAAACCGGCATTGTACCGAGTTCGTGCGCCAAGCGCTGCATCAGATGATCGCCCGCGGCCGCCGGTGACATCTCGATGCCCAAATCGCGCAACTGCGTCACGCGCAGGTCGGCGTAGCCACAGGGGGCGATGGCGCCAAACGGCGCGAGATCCATATCGACATTGAGCGCCAGACCGTGAGAGCTGCACCCGCGTGTCACGCGGAGGCCCAAGGC
>CAZCAK010000246.1:0-3387 GCA_964496605.1 uncultured Acidiferrobacteraceae bacterium
CGGTTCGACGTCGTACGCGTCTAAACCTTCGAATCGCGCCTTAATGTGTGTCAATACGGGCGTGTCGATCATTGCGCGGAAACGTTTCGCTTCCTGCGTCGCGGTAGCGGCGTCCAGAACCACGAACGGCTCGCCTTGACCGGCGCGCGCCATGCCCTCGATTAAGTGACGATTGACTGCGGAGCCGATACCGAAGGCAAACAGATTCGCTTCGCCAAGGTTGCGCCGAATCAGCTCGAATACCTCGCGCTCGACGCTGACGTAACCGTCGGTGATCACGACAAAGGTGCGCGCGCGGTCTTTGTCGTGCGGCATGGCCAAGGCACGGCGCATTGCCGGCACGATCTCGGTACCACCGCCGCCGCCATACGTCCCCAACATGCTGATGGCATCGTCGACGTTGGTGCGCGTCGCCGCCAGCGATTGCGGCGCAAGCACGCGTGCGCTGCCGGAGAACAGCATCATATTAAAGGTGTCGCCAGGACGTAGCGTGGTGACGAGATCCTTGAACAACGCCTTCGCGGTATCCAGCGGGAACCCATGCATCGAGCCAGAAATGTCGACGATGAACACGTACTCGCGCGGGACTATCTGCGTCAGCTTCACCGCGCGCGGCGGCTCGACCATCGCGAGAAAAAAATTCTCGCCGCCTTTGCCGCCGTCGGACAATAAGATGCCGGACTCGATACGATCGCCCGATAGGCGATAGTCGAGCACAAAATCGCGGTTATTCTCGTTCGTGCCGGTGTCCGCCAGTACCACACGCGCTTCGCTATTCGAAACGCGTTGCACGTCAATTCGATGCGACGGGGAGCTGACCGCTTGTATCGGGATCGGCGACGCCAGCTGCAGGTTCATTTCGAAGCGCGCGGTCGCGCGTTGACCTTCGGTGTGATACGGGGTCGAAATCCATTTCTCCTGCGTGCCACTGCCGGTCGCCGGCGACCCGTTATAGCGCGGCCCGACCACGGTCGGAAAGACGAATTGATATTTCCCGTCGGTCGGTACCATTAGTTCGGTATAGTGCAGCTCGACCTTGACGTCGTCTCCCGGCATGATGTTGGCGACGTTCATCTGGAACACATTCGGCCGATGTTGTTCCAATAACGCCGCGGTCTTGCCCGCATGCTTGGCCGTCTCGTACTCGACCCGCGCCTTTTGCTTCTCGCGAATCTCCGCCTTTAAGAGCCGATCCGCCAGCTGCACGTTCATGGCGTACACCGCCGCGCGTGTTGAGCCGGGAAATACATAACGCGCCTCGATCGGGCGCGCGCCTTCATTTTTGTAACGCTGCGTCACCGTGACATCCGCGATGACCCCGACGACGCGTACATCGACGTGCGTGTCCTTCAGCGGCAATCGATCGACGCTCGGGTCGCTGCTGTCGACGAAGAAGTACGGGCTTTCGGTTCGATCCGAGGACTCGGATCCGGTATCAGTTAAGGGCCACGCGCTTTGCAGCGGCAAACACACGGCGGCCAATGCCAATAAGGTTAATTGAACGCGACGCAACACGGGTAATCTCCTGGGCCTAGGTGCGGAAATGCACGGGCGCAGACGATGCCGGCGCCATACGAATGCGGTTTGAAGCGAGTGGGAAGTTTGTGTGAAGCGGTGGGGGAACCGGGTTTTACTCGCGCGGCAATATCAGCTGCGCGATGGCGCCGCCATCGGCGGCATTGCTTAAGATTACGCGGCCGCGGTGCAGGTCAGCCACCTCGCGTACAAACGCGAGACCGAGGCCGGTGCCCTTCTTATCCGAGTGCGGTCGCGGCAAGGAATAGAATTTCTCGAAGACCTTATCGCGCGCGTACTCCGGTATACCGGTGCCATGATCGCGAATACTGATCTCGACCGTGCGCGTGGCCGCCTTGAGCCTCACCTCGACCGAACCGCCATCGGTGGAAAAATCGATCGCGTTATCGAGCAAATTGGACATCGCGCAGCGCAGTAAAAACGCATCGCCCTCAATGACAATACTTGAACAATCGACACAGCGAAGCGCGATCCCACGTCGATTCGCCGTCGGCCGCGCCGCCTGTAAGGCCTCATCGATAACCCGCGCTACATCGACCCGCTCCAGGCGCTCAAGGCGACGACGCGACTCGAGCGCCGATAACTCTAGTAGCCGATCCACCAGCGCTTGAATGCGTTGCGACTCGCGCGCGATATTGCCAATGAAATGTGCGCGCTCCGCCTCGGGCATTTTCTCTTGCAATAGCTCCGCGGCACCGCGGATCGCCGACAGCGGGCTTTTAATTTCGTGTGTCAATGCCTGGACATATTCCGTCGCGTAGTGCCGCCCGGCGAGCGTATCGCGCATCTCGTGATACGCGCCGGTGAGCTGATGCCAGGCACGGCGTGCTAGCCGCGGTAGATTGAGGCTGTGCTGCGTGCGCACGTAACGCACATAATCGGCGAAAAACCCAAACGGACGCACCAGCCACACCGAAACGATAATGGCGAGCAGAATAATTGCGATCAATGACCCGATGCCGATGGCGAGAATTTTCTTGCGCGACGCGTCGACGAATTGACCGAAGCTCTGCACCGGCTTGCCGACGGTGACGACACCGATGATGGCATCGTGGCCGTAAATCGGCGCCGCGACATACATCACCGAGCTATGTGGATCGCTCGGCACGTCGCGCGTAATGCGTGCGCCATATTTGCCTTGGAGTGCCAGCTTGACGTCGCGCCAGGCGGAAAAGTCTTCGCCCATGGGGCGGCCCAGCGAGTCGTACACGAGTCGGCCATTGCGATCGGTGACATAGGCGCGTAGGTCGACGTTGGTTTTATGCAAGGCATAAATCTGCACATCCAGCTTGCGGGCATACAAGGCCTGAAATGCCGGACCCAAATCGGCGGTGCGGATGGTGTCGTCCTGCACATCGCGCTCGATTAAGGTCGCCAGTAAATGCGCCGTTTCAACCAAGGACTCTTCCGCTGATTCGCGATACCGCGTATCGAGATCGGCGACAATGCGATACAAAAGGAATAGGACGCCAAAGACATAAATCAGCAATATGCCGAGGAAGACGCGATTACGCGTACTCATGTCGACGCGAGGGTCGGCGGCAGATCGTCCGCCAAGGCGTAACCGACGCCGCGATGCGTGCGAATCGGCTCTAGCTGCGGTGCGATCGCATGTAATTTGGCACGCAAGGTTTTGATATGCGCGTCGACCGTGCGGTCGAAACTATCGCTCGATTCGTCCCACACCAGCGCTAATAGTTGATCACGCGAATAGACGCGCCCTGGATGCGCCGCCAAGAGTTTTAATAAACCATACTCATAGCGTGAGAGCTCCAACGCCCGCCCGTAATAGCGAATCCGACGCCGCTCTTCATCGACCGCGATCGGCGTTGTTATCACCGGTGCGGTAGA
>CAZCAK010000247.1:0-3381 GCA_964496605.1 uncultured Acidiferrobacteraceae bacterium
TGCCCAGTCAGGTAATGCACTGTAATGAAGGTGATGCGGACCGGCCCACATATAGGTAAAGATCAGCGCCCAGAAATGCACCACCGATAGGCGATACGAGTACACCGGCCGGCCGGCTTGTTTCGGTACGAAGTAATACATCATGCCGAGGAAGCCGGCGGTGAGGAAAAATCCAACGGCGTTGTGACCGTACCACCATTGCACCATCGCGTCTTGCACACCGGCGTATACCGAGTATGACTTGGTTAGGCTCACCGGCACCGCGGCGCTGTTCACAATGTGCAGCAGCGCGACCGCTAAAATAAATGCGCCGTAAAACCAATTGGCGACATAGATATGCGATACGCGCCGTTGCGCAATCGTGCCGAAGAACACCACCGCGTAGCTGATCCAGACAACGGCAATAAGGATATCGATCGGCCATTCGAGTTCGGCGTATTCTTTGGTCGTGGTAATACCGAGCGGCAGGGTAACGACCGCCGATAAGATCACCGCCTGCCAACCCCAAAACGTGAATGCCGCGAGCTTATCGCCGAATAGACGTACGTGACAGGTGCGCTGTACGACGTAATAGGACGTGGCAAATAGCGCGCTACCGCCGAAGGCGAAGATCACGGCGTTGGTATGCAACGGCCGCAGCCGGCTGTACGTGAGCCAGGGGATATCGAAGTTTAGCACCGGCCATACGAGCTCGGCGGCGATGTAGACGCCGACCAGCATGCCGACGACGCCCCAAATCACGGTGGCGATCGTGAATTGCCGCACGACACGGTCGTTATACGTGGCGCTGAACGCCGGAGTGAAAGTCATGGGTTCCCCTAAAGATCATCACAAGCTTAGTGAATTGCGCGTGCACTGCCTTGATGTACATCAAGCGGCGGTGTGCATTATTGCGGTCGTTACAGAATGCGCGCCTTTGACGCCGCCTGACTGGTGAAGGTCGGTTCTAAGCCGCTGCCCCAGAGAATCGCGGTGATGGCCAACACCGCGACCAAGGTCACGAGACCGACCGCGAGTACGGCGCTGGCGAATAAAAAGCCGCGTTCTTGCGACACGTTCATCATGATGGGAACGCCGGTATATAAAAGGTATACCGTGTAGGCCAAGGCCGGTAAGCCGACAAGCAAGTTGAACCACAGCACGGGGTAGATCCACAATACACCGACCAAAAATAACGGCGTAGCGGTATAGGCCGCGAGCGCGACACATTGTGCCAGCGGTTGTTGCGCGCCGTAGGTCTGGCCCATCCAATGAATCAACCAGCCGATGCTAAACACGGCGACCAGAATGGTGATGTACGATAAAACGGCAATGGCGGCGGCGCTGGGGAGCGTGAGCTTTACCGCCTCACGCGCGCCGATTTGCCAGCCGATCTGCGTGGTACCGATGAAGCCGGCAATCGCCGGCAGGGCCGCTAGCAGCAATACATGCGAGCAATAACATTTAGTGATGGTGCAATGCTGCTCGCGAATCGTGCGCCACTGGCGCTCCGGATGAAAGAAGAGCCCCCAAACGTGTTGTAATACCATGCCACCCCCAAAAGATAGTGCCAAAAGCATAGCTATCCGGGCGGTGGCGCGACTTGACGCAGATCAAAGAGTCGCGTTGGCACGCGCCTACACTGTACCTATGAACTTATCGGTGAATCCGGCCGCCGTTAATACCAAAGGCGAGGTCTGCTTTCACTGCGGTAGCCGCATCCCGCACGGCACCGATTATCGCGCGGCGGTCGATGGCCACAGCGAGTCCATGTGTTGCGCCGGCTGCGCCGCCGTTGCCGATGCAATTGCCGCCGCGGGTTTAACCGATTATTACCGACTGCGCACCGACCTGCCGCAGGCCGGGGCCACGGTGCCGCCGGCCTTGCGCGCGCGTTTAGATTACGACGCCTATGAAACGGGCGCGTCGCAATCCGAATTCGCCCACGGGCCGCAAGAACGACGCGAGGCAACGCTAATGCTCGAAGGCATTCGTTGCGCCGCTTGCGTGTGGCTCAACGAGCGGCACGTCACGCGCGTCCCCGGTGTGATCTCGTTCCATATCAACTATGCAACACAGCGCGCCCACCTGGTATGGGATGCACACCGCGTGCAGTTAGGCGATATCCTCGGCGCAATCGAGGCGATCGGCTATCGCGCCTATCCGTACGATCCGAGCGGCGAACAACAGAAGTTCGAGCGCGAACGCAAGCGCCGTCTGCGCGAGCTCGCGGTCGCGGGGGTGTTCGGCATGCAAGTCATGATGTTGGCCGAGGCGTTATATGCCGGGCATTTTTTCGGTATCGAACCGGAATTTAAAATCTTCTTCGAGTATTTAAGTCTGGTATTGGCGTTACCGGTGATGGTTTACGCCGCCGCGCCGTTTTTCACCGGTGCCTTGCGCGATTTGCGGCTAAAACGCGCCGGCATCGATGTACCGATTGCGCTGGGTCTGGTGCTTGCGTTTGGTGCGAGCGTCGTGTCGACGGTAGCGCAACGGGGCGACGTTTATTACGACGCGGTGGTCATGTTCGTGTTCTTTTTGCTCGCGGGGCGCTATTTCGAATTTAGTGCACGCCGTCGCGCAATGTACGCTATCGATGCATTGACGCCGCCATTGCCGACGGTCGCGTTGCGGATCACGACTGCGGGCAGCATCGAGCGCGTCGCACTGCGCGATATTCAGGTCGACGATCGCATTTCTATTCCTGCCGGCGATGCGATCCCGGTCGATGGCACCGTTATCGCCGGTAGTACACGCGTGGACGAATCCTTGCTCACCGGCGAAAGCACACCGCAGTTGCGCGATGTCGGTGCGCGCGTCGTCGCTGGGAGTATCAATATCGAAAGCCCAATTACCGTTAAGGTCAGTGCCGTCGGCGAGCGTACCGTGTTGGCAGATATCAAACGTTTGGTCGCGCGCGCACAGGCACAACGACCGCGCGGCGCCGAGCGTGCGGATCGCGCTGCGGTCTGGTTGGTGGCGGGTGTATTAGTCGCGGCGGCGCTTGCGGGAGTCTATTGGTGGAGCGTGGCGCCGGATCATGCATTACCGATCGTAGTCGCGATGCTCGTGGTCATTTGTCCTTGCGCCTTGGCCTTGGCAACGCCGGTCGCCTATACCGTTGCGATGCAAAATCTTGCACGCGAAGGCTTGGTCGTGACCGATGCCGAACCGATGGAGCGCTTCGCCGATGTCACTGATGTCGTGTTCGACAAAACCGGCACGCTCACGCACGGTACGCCGCGCCTGTTGTCGTGGCGGCGCACTACGCGCAAGTCCGCGGTTGATTTATTGGCGGTGGCCGCGGCGTTAGCCGCAGTATCGGAACACCCGCTCGCGCGCGCCCTACGTGCCGCGGCGGCGCCGTTAACCGGCGCGCATAACATCACGCAAGTCGCG
>CAZCAK010000248.1:0-3356 GCA_964496605.1 uncultured Acidiferrobacteraceae bacterium
AATTGCGCGGTCGCGTCGGTCGTGGCACTACCGCCAGCGTCTGTGTTCTGCTCTACCGTACGCCGCTATCGTCGCTCGCACGTGAGCGCCTGCAATGTCTGCGCGAGACGCAGGACGGTTTTGTCATCGCGCAGCGCGATCTCGAAATGCGTGGCCCGGGAGAATTGCTCGGCCAGCGTCAGACTGGATTGGCAGAGTTGCGCATTGCCGACCTAGTACGCGATCAGGCGCTATTGCCCAAGATCGCGCAAGCCGCGGAACAGTTATGGCGCGACGACCCGCAAACTGCCGAGCGGCTGATTCAGCGCTGGTTCGGCGGTCGTCACGTCTATCGCGATGTGTGAGTCGCGTTACCGCGCTCGCGACACCGGCAAGGCACGAGCGACGTAGTTTCGCGGTGGATTTCCTGCGATTCCTTCGCGTGACAGCAGCGTCACAACTTGGCCAAACGTTGTGTGCATTGCGTCGGCCACGGCAGTATCTATACTTGCGCCAAAATTAACCGATCAGGAGTTCTCTAATGAAACAAAATTGGACCTGGACTGGTCGCTATGTCATCGCGATTGTGGCGGCGCTGGTGTTGGGCGCGGTCATCGGCGAGATGCCCGTGTTTCATCAAGCGACGTTAGGTGCGCGCTTATCCGCTGCAGACCTGGCCAAGTTCATCGCCTACAGCGGTGCGCTCGCCTTGCTTTGGTTATTGTCTCGCGAAGCTGCGGATCGTTTACGTGTGGGCAGCGATCGGATCGCATTCATCGGCATGATCTTAGTCCCCCTCGCGGCGTTGATTATCGTGTCGAGTGCCTACGGCGTCCTGCTATTAATACTAAAGCCATTTCTCAGCGCGAGCTTGCGCAATATTTACAATTGGGTGTTTGTATTGGGTATTACGGCGACCGCGTTGTGGTTGGTATTCGCGCTGTTTCAATATTCCGAACCGATGATGAACCTATTTCATTCGCGCACCGGTGGCGCGCATTCAGGGGGCGCGAAGTGTCGCGGCTGCGGTGCCGCCTTAGCGGGCGGTGTAAAGTATTGTCCGAACTGCGGTAATCTAGCGAACAATTAGCAGCGATCGACGCGACTGCAGCGTTATTTGGTTTTGCGTTCGCTCAAGGCACTTGCGGCCGCAGCGGCGAGGAGGCCGACCGCCGTCATTTCCTTCTCGCTCGGCTCGCGGATGTCTCGGTAGTACGTACCAAATGTGCCCAGGACCGTACCATCCACGGGCGATTTAATCGGCATGCTCCAGGCGCCGCGAAAACCCAGAGCCAAGGGCAGGTGTCGCAGCTCGGCCCATTTGCCATCGTGTAGAAAACTTGTTGTGACGACCACGCTGCCGGTCGCCGCTGCCGCGGCGCAGGTGCCGATTCCGGGATCGGGCTTGAGGCGATCGATCGCATCCAGATAATCGCGCGGCAAATTCGGAGACGCGCCATTGCGCAGCAAACCGTCCTCATCCAATACCAACACCGAAGCCACCGTGCGCGGGCCCGATACCGTTTCAGCGGCGGCGACGAGACAAGTCAGTATTTCGTGGATTGGCACGTTCTCGGTCATCATGCGCCGTGCGTGTTCGCAAGCTTCGTGTACGGAATCCATGGTGTTATCCGTGTACCAAGGGGCTGGAGATATTACTCTTGCGACTAGATTCAGTCTAATGGCCCGCTGCCGGGATCGCTAACAAAGGTTTCTAGCGTCAGCGCCTGTGAACGATATAAAAGTTTCGCCGCAGTGCGGTGGCGTACCCGCGATAGCAAGTCCAGCTCGTCGTATGTCTAAATAATTTTCGGATCCGCATCGATAACCGGCGCAATACGATCGTTGTCGACGTAGATCGGGATAATTGTTTACGGAGCCGAATCGGTGAAGCCCCTTCTTGCTCGCTTCACGACTGCTGTAAAAACCATGCCTACTCGTTATGTTGACCGACGACGTCGAAATTGAGGATGAGCTTTTGATTTCCCGGCGAGTCGAGATTCGTTGCAACATAACTATGACGAATGTCCAAACGCCAGATCTTGCCGTCGGCGGCGCGCACGCGTACCGCTAACGGAAAGGTGACCGATAGACCGGTCACGATGGCCTTCGACGACGCATCGTGTGTCGGCTGTGTGCGCGTCTGATAATCCGGCTTCGACTGACAATGCACCGAAAGAACCTGGGCGCCGCGGTCTTGGGCATAGAGTTCGCTTTCGACGTCTTTGACGACAAAGCGCCGGAAGTCTTTTCCCTTTCCGAGCCACGCGATCATATGAGAGTCTTCATCGGCGGCTTCAAAGCCCGATATCTCAACCGATGCACCCGGTTTAATAGATGGCACCGAAGCGGCGTAAGTCACCGTGCTCCACATTAAAAAAATTCCTAGCCAAGATTTCACAGCGAAACGCACGGCGGTATCGCTCACACAGGGTGATGGGAAAACACTCTGGTCAGAGCGCCTCATTTGCTTTACATACCCTAGATCCATTTCGGGTATCAATTATATTGATAATCGTCCACGGTGGGCCATTGACCCAATTTGCAATAGCATGGCGGCTATTGTCGGACGCGTGAGTTCTCCTTACATTGCGCGTGTGTTAAATCGATTACGCGAATACGCCTTGCTGATGCGGTTGCATCGCCCGATCGGCATTTTTTTATTGCTATGGCCGGTACTATGGGCCTTGTGGATCGCGGCGAACGGATATCCGCACCCGTTTATTCTGTTCGTGTTTGTAGCCGGTGTGGTGCTCATGCGCTCGGCTGGCTGTGCGATTAATGACTATGCCGATCGCAACTTCGATCCGCATGTCGCGCGCACGCGCGAGCGGCCGTTGGCGGCGGGCCGGGTGCGCCCGCGTGAGGCGATCGCGCTGTTCATCGTATTGTCTCTGATCGCGTTTCTATTGGTATTACAGCTGAATCGCCTGAGCATCGCGCTCTCGGTGGTCGCGCTAGCCTTGGCCGCGAGCTATCCCTTTATGAAGCGTTACACCCATTGGCCCCAGGTTTATCTCGGGCTGGCATTCGGATGGGGCATCCCGATGGCGTTCGCGGCGCAAACGAACGCGCTGCCGTTGGCGGCATGGCTGTTGTTTGTGGCGAATATTTTTTGGACCGTGGCCTACGATACTGCTTATGCCATGGTCGATCGCGACGACGATATTAAAATCGGCGTCAAATCGACTGCGATTCTATTCGGCCGCTGGGATCGCGTTGCCATCGCCGCGAGCCATTTGGCAAGCCTAGTGCTGCTATTGGTCGTCGGATACATTACGCACTTACGCGCACCTTATTATGCTGGCTTGGCGGTCGCCGCGGGCTTTGCACTGTACCAACAATATTTGCTGCGTGGGCGCGAACGCGCGCGCTGT
>CAZCAK010000249.1:0-3354 GCA_964496605.1 uncultured Acidiferrobacteraceae bacterium
GCTCGAGCGGCTTTGCGACGTACATTATCCCCGCCGACGGCAGTGGCTCGCCGCTGGCGAAGCTGGCGTCGTTTTACCAGACGACGTGCCCGCAGTGCGGTGCGCCGGCGCGGCGCGAGACCGACACCATGGATACGTTCGTCGAGTCGTCCTGGTATTACGCGCGCTACTGCTCCGCCGATAACGACCGCGCCATGGTCGACGCGCGTGTCAATTACTGGTCGCCGGTGGATCAATACATCGGTGGTATCGAGCACGCGATTTTGCATTTGTTATACGCGCGCTTCTTTCACAAGCTCATGCGCGACGAAGGTCTGGTGCAAGGCGACGAGCCTTTCGCGAATCTGCTGACGCAGGGCATGGTCTTGGCGGAAACGTTTTATCGCGTCGGTGCCGGCGGTAAAAAAGATTATTTCTTTCCGCACGAAGTTGAATTGCAGCACGACGCCAAGGGCCGCGTGACCGCAGCGGCGCTCAAGGCCGACGGACAACCAGTGACAGTCGGCGGCATCGAAACCATGTCGAAGTCGAAGAACAACGGCGTCGACCCGCAGGACCTGATCGAAAAATTCGGCGCCGATACCGCGCGTCTCTTCATGATGTTTGCCGCGCCGCCGGACATGACATTGGAATGGTCGGACGAAGGCGTCGCCGGCGCACATCGATTTTTGCGCCGCGTATGGAAGCTCGTGGCGGATCACGTGGCGCAAGGTGTGCTTGCTGTTGCGCCGCCGCGCGAATTATCGGACGAATTGCAGACCCTGCGACGTCAGGTGCATCAGACGATTCAAAAGGTGACCGACGATTACGGACGACGGCAGGTGTTCAATACCGCGGTTGCCGCCGCCATGGAGCTAACCAATGCCGTCGCTAAACTTGAGGCGAATGACGCGGCCGCGCGCGCCGTGCGTCAAGAGGCGCTAGAAACCTTGGTATTGATATTGGCGCCGATTGCGCCGCATATTGCGCATGTGTTGTGGAATGCCTTGGGGCATGCGACGGCTGTGATCGATGCGCGCTGGCCCGCAGTCGATAGCGCGGCGTTAAAGCAGGATCAAATCGAAATGGTCGTGCAGGTCAACGGCAAATTGCGCGGTAAGGTCAATGTACCGGCCGATGCCGATGCCAAGCGCGTTGAGACGCTGGCGCTGGCGGATGAAAACGTGCAACGTCATGTCGAAGGCAAACCGGTGAAGAAGGTCGTGGTGGTACCGAAGAAATTAATCAATATCGTCGTCGCCGGATGATGCGCGCGCTGCTCGTATCGCTTGCGCTCACATCGCTCGCCGGCTGCGGCTTTCATTTGCGCGGCGCCGATGCAGTGGAATTTCCGCCGTCGCTGCAACATCTACGCGTCACCATGACCGATCGCATGGCCTATCCACCCTTGTTGGTGGAGATGCGCAATGCCCTGCGTACGCGTGCCGGCGTAACACTCGAGGAAAGTACGGCAAAGGCGCCGCAATTGGATCTTTCCGGCGAGACTTTTATTTCCGAACCTTTGGTGAGCGTCGTGGAAACGAATGTGAAGGCCAGTGGTTACGTATTGAGCTACAAGGTTGCGTTCAATCTCAAGGACGCAGCCGGCAAAGAGCTGGTACCGACGCAAAGCGTGAAGGTGCAGCGCGAATACGACTTCGATCCGAACAATATCGTCGCCAAGGAAAAGGAAGAGGAGTTCTTGCGTAGCGAAATGCAACGCGACGCGGTGCAGCAAATCATTCGCCGGCTGGCGGCGATCGAGCATTAATGCGCCTCGAGGCGTCGCAACTCGCCGCGGCGGCACAACGGAAATTGGCGCCGGTCTATCTCGTTGCCGGTGACGAGATATTGCTGGTGGACGAGGCCTGCGCCGCGATTCGCAATCGCGCCGCAGCCGAAGGTTACGAGCGCCGCGTGCACACAGTCGAGGCGGGATTCGATTGGAACGATTTCTTTGCCGAGGTGTATTCGCCGTCGTTATTTGCACCGCGTAGCTTACATGAATTGCGCGTGACCAATGCCAAGCCCGGCGATAGCGGCGGCAAGATTCTGCTGCAGATCGCCGAGAACCCGCCGGCGCAAACAATTTTGCTGGTGATCGCCGGCAAGCTCGACAAGACCGCGCAGCAAACCAAATGGGTGACGGCACTCGAGGCCGCGGGCGTCGCGGTGATGGTGCGCCCGCTTGATGCGGCCCAATGGCCGGCGTGGATTCAAGCCCGCTTGCAGGCGCGCGGCGTCGTCGCCACCGCGGACGCGGTGGCGCAGCTGGCTTATCACTTAGAAGGCAATGCACTCGCGGCGGCGCAAGAGATCGATAAATTGGCCTTACTCTACGGCGCGCAGCGCGTCGAGGCGGCGGACGTTATCGCAGATCTCAGCGACGATAGCCGCTTCACCGTCTTCGCCTGGGTCGATGCCTGCGTCGCCGGCGATGCCGCCGATGCGATGCGCAAACTGGAGCGGCTACTGCGCGAAGGCACCGAGCCGGTATTGTGTTTATGGGCATTAACGCGCGAATTGCGTACACTGACGTCGATGGCGCGCGCCTTAAGTCTCGGCGAGCGCGAGGCGCAGGTGCTACAAAATTTCGGCGTCTGGACTCAACGCAAACCGTTGGTGACCAAGGCGCTCAAGCGTTTACGCTATGCGCAATGGCAACGCCTAGTGCGCGAGCTCGCGCAGGGCGAGCGCATCGCCAAGGGCCGCGCCGCGGGCGATATCGCATTCGAGTTGGAGCGGTTGACGCTTGCGGTTTGCGGCGTACGTAGCGCCAGTAGCTTGTTTACCGCGCCCTTGGCATAAATCCGCAATCGATGATGGATCGGAGGTCGTGATGAGCACCGCTGCGAAACTAAATACCAGCGACGTTAAACAATATATGCGCGACGTCGGCGAGCGTGCGCGCCGCGCCGCGCGTGTGCTCGCGGCGCTGGAAACCGGCCCGAAAAACGCAGCACTCATCGCGATGGCGGCGGCGATTCGGCGCGAGGCCGGCGCGATTCTCGCCGCGAATAAAAAAGATATGGACGCCGCGCGTAGCGCCGGACTCGATAGCGCCTTGCTCGATCGTTTGGAATTGAACGACGCGCGCGTTGCGGCGATGGCCGAAGGCCTGGAACAGATCGCAACGCTACCCGATCCGGTCGGCGCGATCAGCGATTTAAATTACCGCCCCTCGGGCATTCAAGTCGGCAAGATGCGCGTACCGCTCGGCGTGATCGGCATCATCTACGAATCGCGCCCGAATGTTACCGCCGATGCCGCGGGCTTGTGTCTTAAGTCGGGCAATGCCGCGATCCTGCGCGGCGGTTCCGAGGCGATACATTCCAATCAAGCCGTCGCCGCGTGTTTGCATGAAGGTTTGCGCGC
>CAZCAK010000250.1:0-3335 GCA_964496605.1 uncultured Acidiferrobacteraceae bacterium
GGCGTTGATGGAAGAGATCGGCTTCGACTTATCGTTTAGCTTTATTTACAGTGCGCGCCCCGGTACACCGGCGGCGCAATTGCCCGATGCGACGCCGCTGGAAGTTAAACGCGAACGTCTTGCACGCCTGCAAAAGCGCAATCTGGAAATGGCCGGCGTGATCGCGCAGGCCATGATCGGTACGCAACAACGCATCCTGGTCGATCGGCCGTCGCGCAAGGATCCCGGTCAACTTGCCGGTCGCACCGAAAATAATCGCGTGGTCAATTTCACGAGCGACGATCCGACGCTGATCGGCCGCTTTATCGACGTCGAAGTTACCGAGGCCTTGCCGAACTCCCTGCGTGGAAAATATACCCCGATGCCGCTGGCCGTAGCGAATTGATGGCGGTCCGCGCGCGTACCAAGCAATTGCGCTTTACACTGACACCGGCGGACAACGCGCGGCTGGCGAGTCTCTGTGGACATCTCGACGAGCACTTGCGCCAAATCGAAAATGAACTCGATGTGCAGATCGCCAATCGCGGTAATGTTTTTAAAATTTCCGGCGATCAACGCGCCACACAGGACGCCAAGGAATTATTGCTCGAGCTTTACGACGCGACACGCCATGATCAGGCATTGACGCCGGGCAATGTGCATTCGGCGCTATTGCGGCGACAAAACGGCGCACCGAGCCACAAGCGCGCCGGCGGTGGGCGCAAGGATCCACGGGAAGTCGCGGCGCTCGAACGTGCACCGCGCGATGCCTGGTCGGTGGATTTGCGCACGCCAAAGCTGGTCGTCAGCGCGCGCACGCCGCACCAGGCGCAGTACATCCACAATATTCTCACGCATGACATCAGCTTCGGCATCGGTCCCGCCGGCACCGGCAAGACCTATCTTGCCGTTGCCTGCGCAGTCGACGCCTTGGAGCGTTCGCGCGTGCAACGCATCTTACTCGTACGCCCGGCGGTCGAAGCCGGCGAGCGTTTGGGATTTCTGCCCGGCGACTTAGGGCAAAAGGTCGATCCCTATTTACGACCGCTGTATGACGCCTTACATGAGATGTTGGGACCGGAGCGCGTCACGCGTTTGATGGAGCGCAGTGTCATTGAGCTTGCACCCTTGGCCTATATGCGCGGACGCACCTTGAACGAATCGTTCATTATTTTGGACGAGGCGCAGAACACCACGCTCGAGCAAATGAAAATGTTTTTGACGCGGATTGGTTTTGGCGCGACTGCAGTGATCACCGGCGATATCACGCAAGTCGATTTGCCGCGCACGCAGCAGTCGGGTTTGCGACATGCGATCGACGTCTTGCGCGACGTGCAGGGCATCAGCTTTATGCATTTCACGCCGCAAGACGTGGTGCGCAATCCCTTGGTGCAGCGCATTGTCGAGGCGTACGAACATCACGCGCATGGCGATGTGCCGCGGGAGCCGCAGGGCTGAAGCTGAAGTTACAGGTGCAGTATGCCTGCGCGCGCAAAGGCGTGCCGGCGCCGGCGAGCCTGCGGCGCTTCGCGCAGGCGGCGCTGGCGGGCACCGCATCGGTCAGTGTCGGGCTGCGTATTGTCGATGATGCCGAGAGCGCCGAGCTCAACCAGCGCTACCGCGGTAAGCCGGGTCCGACGAACGTCTTATCGTTCCCCTATGCGCCCGACCCGCGCGGGAACGGCGAATTCCTTGGCGATTTAGTGCTTTGCGCGCCCTTGGTGCGGCGCGAGGCGCGGGCAGCCGGCAAGCCGGAAAAAGCCCATTGGGCGCATCTCGTGGTCCACGGTATACTGCACCTTCGCGGTTATGACCACATTGCAGACCAAGATGCCCGTATCATGGAGGCGCGGGAGTCCGAGATTATGGAAGCGCTCGGTTTCCCCGATCCCTATTTGTCACCTTTAAATCACGCATGAACGACGACGAAGCCAGCGCCCAGACCGGGCACCGATCTTTCTTCGATCGCTTAGGCCACGCCTTGCTCGGCGAGCCGAACGATCGCGAGGACCTTATTCGCATTTTACGCGACGCACAAGAACGCGAGCTGATCGATCGCGATGCGCTCGATATGATCGAAGGCGTATTTCAGGTGAGCGAGATGCAGGTGCGCGACATCATGGTACCGCGGGCGCACATGGACGTCGTCGACAAGAACGATACGCCGGAACAATATCTACCGGCGGTGATCGAGACCGGCCACTCGCGCTTTCCTATGGTCGACGGCGATAAAGACAAGGTCGTCGGGATTTTGCTGGCGAAAGATCTATTGCGCTATTTTCATAAAGAACGCGGTGCAGCGTTCAATGTCATGGATTTTCTGCGGCCGGCGGTATTCGTTCCCGAGAGTAAACGCCTGAATGTGTTGCTGCGCGAGTTTCGCGCCAGTCGCAATCACATGGCGATCGTGGTCGACGAATACGGCGGCGTCGCGGGTCTTGTCACGATCGAAGATGTCTTGGAACAAATCGTCGGCGAGATCGAAGACGAATACGATTTCGATGCCGAAGACGCCATGATCGTGCAGCGCAGCAATAACGAATTCGTCGCCAAGGCACTGACGCCGATCGAAGACTTCAACGCGCGTTTTAAAACGCGACTGAGCGACGAAGAAAACGACACCATCGGCGGTCTGGTGATGACGACCATGGGCCATCTGCCGAAACGCGGTGAAAAAATCGAGATCGACGGTTTTCAATTCGAGATTCTGCGCGCCGACAGCCGGCGCGTACATTTGCTCAAAGTCATTCCGATTGCCGAACCGCAGTCACACGCCGCCGGTTAATCCGGGGCCGATGTCGCTGCCGCCGGTGCTGCGCAGCCTCGGGCGAGGGCGCGTGGCATTGCTCTTTGCGCTGATCCTCGGCGCGCTCCTGCCGCTGGCGTTCGCGCCATACAATATCTATCCGCTGGCGCTGATTATTCCGGCGTTATTGTTTTGGTTGTGGCAATTCTTGCCGGCGCGGCGTGCGGCATTCACCGGCTACGCCTTCGGCCTCGGTATGTTCGGCGCCGGTGTGCACTGGGTGTACTACAGCCTGCACGACTTCGGCAATATGAATGCGCCGTTTGCCGCGGCGATGGTATTGCTCTTCGTCGCTTTTCTTGCGCTCTATCCGGCGCTGCTCGGCGCGTTGCAGGCGCGCATCGCGCACGGTCCGACGCGGCTGCTGTGGTTCATTCCGGCAATGTGGACCTTGCTCGAGTGGGTGCGCGGTTGGTTCTTGAGCGGATTCCCATGGCTCAATCTCGGTTACAGCCAGATCGATACGCCGCTCGCCGGCGTCGCACCGCTCGCGGGGGTATATGCCGTGAGTTTTGTTACTGCGTTCGGTGCGGCGTTATTGGCGGCGATG
>CAZCAK010000251.1:0-3334 GCA_964496605.1 uncultured Acidiferrobacteraceae bacterium
CGCCCTCAGCTACGGCGGTATTGAACTCGGCCGCGCCATCAAACATCTCGAGCGTCGGCCAAATGGCAATTACGTTCACAGCACCGCGGTGCGACCCGCCGGTATCGTACGCGCCTTCACCAGCGTCGAATGGTACGAGGAAGGCGAATTTGCGGTGAAGGGTCAGGACATTTTGCCGCTGCAGTTCAGCGAGGTGCGCCGCGGCGATAAACGCGCGCACGAGTATCACGTCGAATTCGATTGGGCCAAGGGCATCATTAATTTTAACGATGGGCGCAAGGAACCGATTTACCCTGGCATTCAAGACCAGAGCAGTATCATCTTTTCTTTCATGTTACGCCCCTTAAACAACGGCGAGCGTACCGTCATGGTGACCGACGGCAAGGATCTCGATCCCTACAAACTGGTTTTTCTCGGCCGCGAAACCTTGCGCACACCGATCGGCACACTCGATACAGCGATCATCAAGCGGCTGTCGCAAAAACAAATCGCGCGCGAGGCCGAGTGCCAGCGCGAACACAAAACCGATTGTCCGCCGGACGACTTTACCGTATGGGTGGCACCGGCGCGGGGCAATATCGCCGTGAAGCTGCAGCAACGTCGTAAAGATCAAACCATCACCCTGGTACTGCGCTCCGTTTCCGGGCTTTAATGCCGCAAACCAACGCCGAAGCCGAAGTCGTGGCGCAATTGCGCCAAACGCCGTACGCCGTTATCGACCAGTTTCTACCGCAAGAAATCATCGGCGCCTTATACACCGACTGGCGCGCGCGCTTGGCGCGCGATGAAGCCAAAGGTGCCGGCGTTGGACGCGCGAGCGCGCATCGCGTCGCGCCGACCGTGCGCGGCGACCGCATCTGTTGGTTCGATCCGGAACAATTGACGCCGGCGCAGGACACTTACTGGCAAGCGCTGGAGCGGCTGCGCCAGGCCTTGAACGCCGCATTTTTCCTCGGGCTGCAAGACTGCGAGGCACATTATGCGCACTATCCACCGGGGGCGTACTACGCGCGCCATCGCGACGCATTCAACGAACATAATCGCCGGAGTATTAGCACAACCTTATATTTGAACGTCGATTGGTCATCGCGAGATGGCGGTGCCCTGCGGCTGCATCCACAAGGCACCGCGGCGTACGACATCTTGCCGCAGGCCAATCGCCTGGTGGTGTTCGATAGCCGTAACCTCGAGCATGAAGTCTTGCCTACCGTACGCGACCGCTATAGCGTGGCCGCCTGGCTACGCGTACGCCCACTATGACGTAAGGGATATGGTGCCGTCGCGGCACTTGGATAAATCTGGGCCGGCCGCTGGATGTACTATGCACATGGGAATAAATGCTGCGGCACATCCGTCTTAACGCTAGGTGGACCCTATGGGCTTATTGAGTCGATTTTGCAGTTCGCAGGAATTCAAAAAAGCGCTCGAACAGAGTCGCCCACGACTTTATCGTGTGGCCTACGCCTGGACACATCAGCGCGCGCTTGCCGATGACTTGGTGCAGGACACCTTGACCAAGGCATGGCGCAAAGGCGAACAACTGCGCGATCCGCGGGCGCAGGAGGCATGGCTGTTTAGCATCCTGGCGAATTGTTATCGCGATCACTTTCGGCGCTATCGCGAGATGGACGATGTCGACGAGATGGAATTGTCGCTCGACGTCTCGCCGGAATCGGAAAATATCCAAACCGAAACCGTCAACAAGGTCCGTGCCGCCGTCGCCCGTCTCGGAGAAGGCCAGCGCCAGGTTGTAACGCTGGTTGATCTCGAGGGATTTTCCTATGCCGAGGTCGCGCATATTTTGCAAATACCGAGCGGCACGGTCATGAGTCGCTTATCGCGCGCGCGATCGGCCTTGAAACAAATGTTACTGAACGATTACGCACCGACAACCCACCATCAAGGAACGATACGGAGAGTGAAATGAACGAAAAGAAGTTCTCGGACGAGTTTTTGCACGCCTTCGTCGACGATCAGCTTTCAGCGGAAGAAAAAAGTCGCGCCTACCCGATCATCAGTCAAGATCCAAGCTTGAATCAGCACGTATGCGAAATCCGCAAACTGCGCGATCTGGTGCAACTGGCGTACAAAGAACCACCATCGGCACCGGCAGGCAACACCCCGCACGGACGTAAACCGATTTTCGGCGGTTTCCTGCGCAATGCCGTTGCAGTGTTATTGCTTAGTATCGGTGCGGTACTGGGCTGGGCATTACATTCGGAGAAAGACCTCGCACACACGCGCGATGTCGCTGCCATCGGTACCGTTACGCAAACACAAAGCGCGACGGTGGTTGCAAGCAAGACTGCAAACGCGCACAAACCAGTTGCGCACGCGATAAATGCACCCCGCCGCGGACAAGAAACCAAAATCATCTTGCATATTAACCGCGGCGGCACCGAACGCATGGGCGAGGTGCTGGATGAGGCGGAAAATCTCATGGAGCTTTACCGGCACGAGGGTAAACCGATACGTGTCGAAGTCATCGCCAATGGCGAAGGACTCAATTTGTTGCGCGCCGATGTTTCACCGTACGCACAACGCATCCGTGAACTTCAAAAGAAATACGACAAACTCACGTTCGCCGCCTGTCAGAACACGATCGACCGGCTGAAACGCGAGCAAGGCATTCAGGCGCGGCTCGTGCCTGAAGCGGTCGTGATCGACTCTGGAGTGGCGCAGATCATTCTGTTGCAACAACAGGGGTGGGCCTATATCCAAGTTTAATTGGGTAGTCTCAACACCACACACACTGTAGGAGAAAAGGCAATGAAGAAGTTGGCAATGTTGTTAACCGCGTTAAGCCTGGTCATGGGCGTCGGCGCGAGCATGGCGGATGATTACTACGGCAAGCAGAAAGTCGTCTATCACATTAACTCCGATGACGACAAATTAATCGCCGCCGCGCTCGGTAATATTCAAAACCATATCCAAGCCGTCGGTAAGGACAATATCGACATGGTTGTCGTCATGCACGGCAACGGCGTCGATATGTTGAAGAAGGCCAATAAGGATCCAGATCTTCAGTCGAAGATTATCAACCTCAAAAACCAAAAGGTCGCAATGAAGGTTTGCGGCGTAACCCTGCAACGCAAAAACATCGACTACAAGAACGACCTGTTCGACGTCTCCAAGGAAGATATCGTGCCGAGCGGAGTCGCCGAAGTCGCGCGTCTCCAGACCAAAGGCTATGTCTACGTCAAACCTTAAAACAGTTTAGGCTCACGAAGAAAGCCCGCCCGCTGCGGGCTTTTTTTTGGCACCTTATCAGTCGCGCCCGCTTGCTCTACTCAGGGCACACGATCAAGGCGGCGAATCGTGGAAGGTGTTTCAC
>CAZCAK010000252.1:0-3293 GCA_964496605.1 uncultured Acidiferrobacteraceae bacterium
CGACAGATTGGCGACGAAGCCGGACATGATCGGATTCTTACGCGCGCCGGACTTGTAGTCCTGCAAAGCCTTTAATAAGTAATCTGGGTGCTGACCCGCGAGTCGTGGAAATTGCGCGCTGGCGCTATTGCCGTCGGCGCCGTGACACGAGGCGCATACCTGCGACTTTTCCTTGCCCGCCGCGGCGCTGCCGGCATAGGCCGGGGCAATTACCGACATCCCGAGTGCAGCGGTGATCACGATGTTCGTAACGCGTTTGTACATGATGTCCCCTTATTTCTTTTCGTTTTTGGCGCGCTCTTTCGGAGCGATACCGGTGTTTTCCAACGGCGGTGTACCCGCTGCCGGAGCCGGCACCGCGCCGGCGCTATAGTACGCCGCGAGATCGGCCATATCTTGTTCGCTCAGGGACACGGCGACGGAGTGCATCGTGCCGTGATCGCGTGCACCGTTCTTATAAGCCGTCAATGCGGCGACGATGTAATCGGCGTGCTGACCCGCGAGCTTCGGTACGTGATACGCCGGATAGGCATTGCGCCAACCGGGAATCTGATGACAGCCATAACAATACGACGCCTTGATCGCCCCCTTGGCGGCATCGCCTGCGGCCTGCGCCATACCACCCGACGCGAGCCATAGCGCCACTGCCCCTACTACGAAGTGTTTGTTCATTGTTGTCCTCGGTAATTGCCTAGAAATAAATGGCGGCTCGCCGCTGACGCGCCCGAACCGCCCAGATCCACTCGCCTCCGACCCGCCATCGGTCGCCGTGTGCAAATACAGGCGCATGGCACCGCAACGGGTTTAGTACGAACCGACGGTAAAAAATCATACGCTAATAGACCGCCGATGCGAAAGCCATAATCACCTCCGGAAATTCGCCGTGCGCCATGGCATCAACGCAACCATCGAATCTCGCGCGCGGTATCCGGCCCCACCACGCATTGCACTAGGCTCACCGGAATCGCCGCCTGCGTCGAACTGAGTGGCACACGTCCACCCATGATCTCGGCCTGGACCTGCGGATATAACGGTACACGCGTTGGTTCGGCATAGCCTTGAGGGAAGACCGGGCTATTGTCCGCCGCGTATTTGTCACGCGCGCCCAAGGTATGTAAGACCTCGTGCGCAATCACGACGGCGTTTTGCTCATCTTGCTCGGCACGGGCATAGGCATGCACCACCCCCAGCAAGCCCTTCTTTAAGCCCAAGGAGTGTTTTAAAGGATTGCTTTGATCGCCGATGTAATACAAGACGAACATACGAATTTTTGGCTTGAGTAGCTGTGATTTGCGTGCGTGAAGAAATGCCCACCAACGCAGACGCAGACTCCAGCTCATGACTGCGAAGGTATCGTTACGATTCTCCGGCGGTGCCGGCGGCAACACCTCAATTTCGCGCTCAAGCTCAACGCGTACCGGCGGCACCGTTTTCACGCCATAACGCCGCGCCTCGCGGCTAAAGAATTCAACCAAAGGCTCGAAACGCTCCGGCCGCACGTCGGCTAAATAGGTCTGCGTCGCCGGCGTGCCGTCGCCGTTGATGGGATAAATCTCGATACGTAAGGGGATCTCCCACTTCGCCGCGCGCCACGGCGGCACGTAGGTGAATGCCGTGGCCACCGCCAGGACTAACAACAGCAGGACAACACGAAAACGCTTCGACTTCAGGGGGCCTCCTCAGCGACGCGGCATTATCCCCAAGGGCTGGACCTACCGCCAGCGCCAAAAGTCGAGCCCGATTCGGTCGGCAGCCGGACTGTGCCCTTATGCATTTCGTGGTGAATCGTCTGCAGTATTACCGTATTTGGCGCGAAACTTGCTATCTCTTTAGGCGAAGCGGTGCCGGTAATGCACCGCAGGCGGAACGGACTGCGCCTTATAGTTACGACGATAAGGAAGGCAAATCGGAATGCAGCACTTTGCGCCAGGGTCTGGCGGGGGAACGGGGGTTAACGTGTTACGTCGCATCACATGGTTGTTGATGGCAGTCACTTTATCGCTACCGACTCTGGTCGGCGCCGAAGAGCCAGCGCTCGTCCTCGGTTTACATCCGAATATTTCCGCGCGCACGGTGATCGATATGTATCAGCCGCTGCGTCAGTATCTCGAGCAGGCGCTCAAGCGCCCGGTACAGTTATATACCGCACCGGATTTTCAAACCTACGTCCAACGCACCCTCAAGGGTGAATACGATATCGCCGTCACGGCGCCGCATCTAGCGCATATGGCGCAGGGTGCCGGCTATGTCACGCTATTCCACTACGCCAAGGAGCTGAAGGGCGTCATCATCGTCGCCAAAGATTCGCCGATTAAAGACGTGACCGATTTACGCGGCAAGACCGTCGCCCTGCCCGACCCCTTAACGATCATTTCCATCATGGGCATTGAGTACTTGCGTACGCACCAATTAGTCGCCGGACGTGATGTGAATTTATTTTCCGCGCGTTCGCACAATAACGCCGCGATCGCGGTCGAGCGCGCCCAAGTCGCCGCCGCGATCATCGGTTCGGTACCTTATGAACAATTACCGGCTGCTCTGCGCGCACAACTGCGCATCATCGCTGAGACGGAGTCGGTACCGAGTCAATTCATTATCGCCGCCGAGCGCTTGCCGGCCGTGGTTCGCGAACGCGTACGTACCGCCTTGACCGACTTTGCCGCGACCGATGGCGGTCGCCAATGGCTAGACACCAACGGTTTCGGCGGTTTGAAGCCGGCAACGGCAGATGCCCTGAGGCGTTTGGCGCCGTATAGCAAGGCGGCGGAAGCAATGTTGGAGCGCGGCGATGCAAAAGCACCTTAAGGGTTTTCGCCTCGCGCTAAAATTAGTCTTGGCCAGCGTACTGGTCGAAGCGGTCATGCTGTCGCTACTGGTCGCCAATAGCACGCGCCTCTTGGAACAAAACCTGGTGCAGCAAGCGCAGCTGCGTATGGAAGAAGTCACGCCGCTACTCAATAGCGCACTCGCAACACCGCTGGCACAACGCGATTACGCTACGGTCAACGAAATCCTACGCGATAGCCGGCGTGAAAACGGTATCGATTACCTGGTCGTCGCCGACTCCGCGGGCAAAATAGTCGGCGCCTCCGGTCGCGATAGCGATCGCGCCTTGCCAACCATCGATCGCAGCCTCGCCGACGCCGAGACTAGCGATCGTATCTTCGATACGACCTTGCCGATCACGATCGCGGGACAAAATTACGGTCGTCTTTATTATGGTGTATCGGTCGATTTCTTAACACGTGCGAAACATCTCCTGCTGCAACAGAGCGCAACAATTGCACTCATCG
>CAZCAK010000253.1:0-3266 GCA_964496605.1 uncultured Acidiferrobacteraceae bacterium
GGCGTTGTCTCGGTGGCGCCCGCATCATTAAAAAAAAAATGGTCGGCGGCGAGATCTATAGCTTCTTGCGCACCGCCGGTCCGAGTATGAGCCCGTTCAACGCCTGGGTATTTTTGAAGGGCTTGGAAACCTTAGGCTTGCGCATGCAGGCGCATAGCGCCAACGCCTTGCGGCTGGCGCAATGGCTCGAGCAACATCCGGCGGTCGCGCGCGTGTACTACCCGGGTCTGACCTCGCATCCGCAGTATGAACTCATTCAACGCCAGCAAACCGCCGGCGGCGGCGTGCTGTCGTTCGACGTCAAAGGTGGGCGCGAGGCGGCGTGGAAGGTGATCGATGCGGTCGAGCTGATTTCGATTACGGCGAATCTCGGCGATACCAAAAGCACAATTACGCATCCGGCGACCACGACCCACGGCCGCATCTCGGCCGAGGCGCGCGCGCAAGCCGGTATCGGCGATGGTTTGGTGCGCGTCGCGGTTGGTTTGGAGGATGTAGAGGATTTGCAAGAAGATCTAGCGCGTGGACTTGATCGCCAATGATGCCTGGCCGTTGGATGTTATTACCGCTGCTCTTTGGCATTGCCGCTTGCACTATCGGCAAGGAAACCGCGACCGCGCTGTATTTTTCCGAGAGCGAGCGCGGTGCCGAGGCGTTTACGACACGTATGTTGATCACGCCGCAATATTTGCGCATCGATTACGGCATCGACGCCGACGATTTTATTTTGCTCGACCGCAAAAAGCCGGCGATATACAGCGTCAATCGCGACGATCGCACCATCCTGGTCATCGATCCACTGCCGATCAAATTGGCACCGCCGCAACCGTTCGTGCACGACGTTGAAAAAGACAAGGCTGAGATCCCCGCCGTCGGCGGACACCAAATCGAGCATTACCGTCTCAAGACCAACGGTGCACAATGTTACGATGTGTTTGCGGCGAAAGGTTTGCTACCCGATGCGGTCGCGGCCTTGCGCGAATATCAGCTTACCATCGCCGGCGAGCATGCCAGCGCCATGGAAACGACGCCGAAGGAATTGCAAGGCGGTTGCGATTTGGCGAATTATATTTTCGTGCCGGCGCGACATTTGGATTTCGGTTTTCCAGTGCGGCAGCAAGATATGGAAGGTAATGTGCGCCAGCTGGTGAATTATCAAAGCGGCTTTGCCGTGGATAAAAAGCTGTTCGAATTACCAGCGGATTTTCGGCGCTATCACGCGCGCGATCAGCGCGGCACCGACGCCTAAGTTAGGACGCGAGGCCTTCCAGCACGCAGGCGCTCGGTGTGCAACGCAATACGCTGCCCTGTTCGTACCAATCCCCAAGCACGATCCGCACCGCATCCCGACCGTCGAGCTGGAAGCGATGCTGCGCCGGTCGATGTGTGTGGCCGTGAATGAGTCGGTGCACGCGATGCTGGCGCATGGTGGCGCTAACCGTTTGGGTATTGACGTCCATAATATCGGCGGCCTTTTGGCTGGTGACCGCCTTACTTTGGGCGCGGTAATCGCGCACCACTGCCTCGCGTTCGGCTGCGGGTTTGGCAAGGAACGCCTGCACGAAGCGCGGATCACGAATGCGTTGTCGCACCGCTTGATATTCGACGTCGTCGGTACAGAGCAAATCGCCGTGCATGAGCAGAGTCGGCTTGCCGTATAAATCGATCACCGTGGGGTCGGCTAATAGTGTGCAGCCGGCCGCGGCGCAAAACTGCGCGCCCAGCAAAAAGTCGCGATTACCGTGTTGTAAAAACACCGGCACGCCGCCGGCGCTCACGGATCGAATGGCGGCGACGGTGTCGCGGTATTCGTCTTGTTCGCAGGCGTCGTCGCCGATCCAGTATTCGAATAAATCGCCGAGAATATAGAGTGCCTCGGCGCGACTCGCCTCGTCGCGCAGAAAGCGCTCGAACAACGCCGTGATATGCGGACGCTCTTTGGATAAATGTAAATCGGAAATAAAGAGCGTCGTCATCGCACGATTCCGTCCGAACGAATTAGTCGGCCTCGATTTTGTCGATGATGATGTCGCTGGTGGGAACGTTTTGGTGGCCGCCGCGGGTGACGGTGGGGGTGCCCTTGATTTCATCGACCACGCGCATGCCGTCGGTGACGCGGCCGAACACGCAATAACCCCAGCCTGAGGGTGTCGGTGCGGTGAAGTTCAAAAAATCGTTATCGACGACATTAATAAAGAATTGCGCCGTCGCGGAATGGGGGTCGTTGGTGCGCGCCATCGCGATGGTGCCGCGCTCGTTGCGTAGGCCGTTATTCGCCTCGTTGTCGATCGGCCCGCGCGTCGCCTTTTGCTCCATGCCGGGTTCGAAACCGCCGCCTTGGATCATGAAATTATTAATCACACGGTGAAACACCGTGCCGTTATAAAACCCGCTACGGACGTATTCCAGGAAATTTTCCACGGTCTTGGGCGCGCGTTTGGCATCGAGCTCGAGCGTGATGATGCCTTGATTGGTGTACATACGAATCATTGTTGTTGTTCCTCTAGGTGCACCGCGGCATTGTCGCTAAAGCGCCGAGGCGAGGCAATGCTGACCGCGAGTCGCAGCGGCGCGGGCATGGGCGATTGCGCGCGATTGCGTTACCATGCGCCGCTATGGCAATGCCCTTAAAAACGCGTTTTGCGCCGAGCCCGACCGGGCTGCTACACCTTGGAAATATCCGCACCGCCTTGTTCAACGTCCTGCTGGCGAAGCAGTCCGGCGGCATCTTTTTGCTGCGTATCGAGGATACCGACCGCGAACGCAGCAAGGACGAGTACACCGATGCCCTGATGGCCGATTTGCACTGGCTCGGTCTCGACTGGCAGGAGGGACCGGGTATCGGCAGCGGCGCCTATAGCCAATCGCAGCGGGGCGAGATTTACGCGCGTTACGCCGCGGCGCTGGAGCAATCCGGCCGCGCCTATCTTTGCTTCTGCACCGATCAAGAATTGAAGCTCTCGCGCAAGACCCAACTCGCCGCCGGCAAACCGCCGCGTTACTCCGGACGCTGTCGCAACTTAAGCGCCGATGAGGTCCAGCAACGCGTGGCGCGCGGCATGCCAGCCAGTTTGCGTTTCCGCGTACCGGCGAATGTCAAAGTAGAATTCGCCGACGGCGTGCGCGGTGCGCAAAGTTTTATCAGCGACGACATCGGCGATTTTATTATTCGCCGCTCCGACGGCACGCCGGCGTTCTTTTTTACCAATGCGATCGACGATGCGCTCATGGGCGTCACGGTGGTGCTGCGCGGCGACGATCACCTC
>CAZCAK010000254.1:0-3241 GCA_964496605.1 uncultured Acidiferrobacteraceae bacterium
ACTTGGGATTTGCGCTGCGATGTCGATTACGTCGATGTGCAAATCTGGACCGGCGCGGTGTGGAAAACCTTGAGTGCGCCGCGCTTCAATGTCGACAACAGCCGCGAAGGTGGCTGCGCATCGGCGCATACTCATACTGGCCACATGGCCGGCATTTACGGCGCACAAGCGATCGCCTATGACTTAAGTGCCTACGCCAGCAACCGACTCAAAATACGTCTCGTTTATGTCAGTGGTTCCGGCGATGCACCGACGACGGTGGCACATGGTTTTCAGTTATGGGATTTATCGCTCGACGCGCAGACCGACGATTACACGAATGCCTACGGCGTCAAATCCGGCACGTCGATGGCGGCGCCGATGATTAGCGGTATCGCGGCGCTATTGCGCGCTTACCGGCCGGATTACACCAACGTTGACCTACGGCGCGCCATTTTAAACGGCGGCGACACCCGCGCGCCGCTGGCGAGTTTAATCAACACCGGGCGGCGTGCGAATGCCTACGGTGCGCTGTTCGCGCCGTTGACTCCGATTGCCGAATCCGACAACGGCATGTTGCCGGCCGGCATCGGCACATCGTCACCGCAGCTCGTCGCTAACGATACCGGCGGCGGATGTAGTGTACTGCGCGGTGATACCCATCGCGGCCAAGACCCGGCGCTCATCCTACTGGCGCTGTTCGCCATGTGGCGCCGCATCGGCCGCCGACGTCGCGCCGATTAGGTCGGCTTCACGGCGCGTTGCTACAATGCGCCTATGTCTACGCGTGGCGCGATACTTAATATATTAAGCGACGGCGCCGGTCATTCCGGCGAAGCGATCGGCGCGCAATTAAACATTTCGCGCGCCGCAGTCGCGAAGGCGGTGGCGGCACTGGTCGCCGATGGCCTCGAAGTCGTACGCGCACCGGGACGCGGCTATCGCCTGCCGCAGGCCCTGGCGCCGCTCGATACCGCGCGCATACGCGCCGCCTTACCTCCCGATTTACAAAATACTCTGCATATCGAGGTGCATGCGGCCCTGGCCTCGACCAGCGCGGCGCTATTGGCGCGCGCCGACCGCGGCGATGAAGTGCATGGCGCAGTATGTCTTGCCGAGGCGCAAACCGCCGGTCGCGGTCGGCGCGGAAGGCGTTGGGTCGCAAGCGCCTATCGCGATCTTATGCTTTCGCTTGCCTGGCGGTTCGAGACCGGTAGCAATGCGCTCAGTGGCTTGAGTCTCGCCTGCGGCGTCGGTGTCATCGAGGCGTTGAACGCCGGCGGTATTCGTGACGCCGGTCTTAAGTGGCCGAACGATGTGTTATGGCGCGGCGCCAAGCTCGCCGGCTTATTGCTTGATGTGCGCGGCGAGTCCACCGGCCCGTGTTGGGTCGTGATCGGTTTGGGGTTGAATATCGCGCTCACCGCGGCCGATGCTGCGGCGATCGATCAACCGCATGTCGATTTATGTACCATTCAAAATAATGCCGCAGTGTTGATGCAGCGCAACGAATGGGCGGCGCGTCTGATCGCGGCGCTGGCGCAGACGTGTAAGCGCTACGAGCGTACTGGCTTTGCCGGCTTCATCGACGCCTGGCAAGCGGCGCACGTGTTTAATGGACAACAAGTGTGCTTACAGCGCGGCAACGAGATTCATAGCGGTATGGTCGTCGGTGTGGATCGAAGCGGCGCCCTGATCTTGCGCGATCGCGGCGGGCAGGAACAATTGTTCTATGCCGGCGAAATCAGCCTACGTCCGCACGCGGCATGATCTTGCTCATCGACATCGGCAACACGCGCCTGAAGTGGGCGCGACTAACGCCGCAAGGTTTAAGCGAACAGACGTCGGTGGCGCATAATACCGCGAACTTCGACTTCAATGTCCTGGGTAGCGCGGCGACACGCGTGCTATTTGTCAGTGGTGTGCCGTCGCTCAGCGTTGCGTTAACTGCCTGGGTCAAAACACATTGGGGCATCGATGCGGAACAAGTGCAGACGCAAGCCGTGGCACACGGCGTCCGTAACGGTTACGACGAACCGACGCGGCTCGGCGCCGATCGCTGGGCGGCATTGATCGGCGCGCGTGCTTTGATGCGCGATCCGGTATGCATCGTCGATTGCGGCACCGCACTCACGTTCAATGCCATGAACGCCGCCGGCGAGTTTATCGGCGGCGCAATTATGCCGGGCCTAAGCAGCGCACGTCGCTGCTTAAGTGAAGTCGCACCGACATTACCCGCGGCGCTCGAGCAGACCGATGCAGCGCTTGCGCGCAACACCGCCGGCGCCATCGCCGCCGGTATCTTATTCGGTTACGCCGGTGCCATCGAACGCATGGTCGCGGAATACCGCACGCTCCTCGGTGCGGACATGCGCGTATTAATCACCGGCGGCGATCGCGCACGCCTACTGCCTTTACTCAAGATATCGTCAGAGTCGATCGACGATTTAGTATTACGCGGCCTCGCGGTGGTGGCGCGCGAACGTGTTTAATATGTTGCGCTTCAATATTCCTGCGATCGACTACAATCGTCGTATCAGCCAATGCCGACGATCCTTGCGCGCTTACGCCTACTGCCATGAGAGCCTTATTCGCCTTACTCGCCCTCGCCAACGTTGCATTTTTTCTATGGGCCGTCGGCTTCAAGCCGCCATCGATGCCGGCGGCGAAGCCGGCGCATTCGGCGATCGAGGCGCAAAAGATTCGCCTCTTAACCGAGCCCGGAGTGATCGTCGAACCGCGCACTAATCGCAATGCCAATCTCGGCGCCTTGGCGCCGGTCGCGCCCCAAGAAGGGCAGCAAACGCTGTGCTACACCGTCGGCCCATTCGAAGATGCGGCGGCGTTGAACGCCGCCGGTGTGCGCTTGCAGGAACTCGGCTTAAGTTACACCGAGCGCGTGCAAGATAATCGCGAACCGGCCGGCTTTCGGGTGTTCCTCGACCCATTTCCGGACGTGAAGGCGGCGGAGCGACGACGTCAGGAGCTGGTGCGATTGGGATTCAAAGATCATGCAGTGATTACCGAACCGGGGCGTCCGATCGGAATCTCACTCGGCATTTTTTCCGTCGCGGAAAATGCACAGGGCTTTCTCGCGCGGCTGGCTGAAAAAAAGGTTAAGGCCAAAATGGAAACATTGACACGCGCACGCCGGACCCAGTGGCTCGATACTTATCCGCTGACTGCGGCGGTGGCCGAGCGCGTGAAGCAATCCTTTAGTGAGGTACGCGGCGCTGGCGTCAGTGAGAAGCTGTGTCCACCG
>CAZCAK010000255.1:0-1535 GCA_964496605.1 uncultured Acidiferrobacteraceae bacterium
CGTTTGTTCGTCCCAGTGACCCAATACTTCAATATCGCGCGGTGATACATCGGCGGCGTTATTCAGCACGATGGTGAATGCCTGGCTCAAGGTCTCGTCCGCGAGAATAATCGGCGCCGGTCGCGTGCCGTTCCAGTGGGCGCGCACTTGAAGATCCAGGTGAAGTCGGCGCCACTGTTGCAGTAATTCCTCAAGATACGCGTCAAGCGCCAAGGCGCGACCGCCTTGCGCCTTCGCCGCACCCGCCGCGGTTGCGAGTGTGCCCAGCGTACGCTTACAGCGCTGAATCTGTTCGCGCAAGATCTCCAGGCGTTCGCCGAGACCGGGGGCGGCGTCCGCGCGCAACTCGTTGACCACAATCGCCATGGTTGATAACGGCGTGCCGAGTTCGTGTGCCGCACCAGCGGCCAAGGTCGCCAGCGAAACGATGCGCTCGTTGCGCATTGCGTCTTCGCGCGCTTGCGCCAGCAGCGCCTCATGTTGACTTAAGGCCTTGCGGATTTGTAACACGACGTAGGCAATGAGCGCCGCGGCCACGAAGAAGCCACCCCACATACCGTAGAGATGCCAGCGAAAATCGTGCGCATGTGGAAGCGGCACATAGACAAACATTAATAATGAATACGCGCCGACGGTTAAGGCTGCCATCGCCCAGGTATAACGCGCCGATAACATCGAGGCCGCGACGATCAGCGGTAAGACATAAAACGACACGAACGGATTGGTGGCGCCACCGGTAAAATACAGCAGTACGCTGAGTGCGGCGACGTCGACCACGAGTTGCAAAAACAACTCGGCATCGTCATGCGCCCGATGGCGGCGCAAACGCAGCGCGGTCCAGATATTAAACGCGGCGTAGGCGCCCAGCACCGTCAAAAGAATCGGAAGCGGTAGATGCAAATCGAAGCCGTATACCGCCGCCAGCACCATGCATAACTGCACCAACCAAATCAAAACCCGAAACACGACGATGCGCTGCAGATTAAGCCCAAGCACATTGTCGGCGGCGGCGTTCATACACTATGGCTAATGGGGTGCGGCAAATTGTCGCGCGGCACTAGGCCGCATGTTGCGCGCGAGCAGGCGTTGGTACAGTAAGGCGTCATTAATTCGGAGAGTAACATGCGACAGGTTTTTTGGGTGAGTGCCGCGGCGGCGCTGGTAGCGGTGTTGGTAACGCCGGCGATGGCGAGTTGCGGCGCAGCGTTTTGTAGCCTTAACTCTGGACTGGAGGCACAGGACATCGGCAGTAACCAAGGCGCGTTATTCGATTTGCGTTACGAGCACATTCTCCAAAACCAACCGCGTTCGGGCGACTCGCGCCTGGCCGTAGGTGAGGTGCCGCAACATCACGACGAAGTCAAAACCCTGAACAACAATCTAGTCGCGACTTTCGACTACGCGCTCGGCGATCGCTGGGGCGTGACCGCGCGTCTGCCGTATGTCGACCGCGAGCACGAACATATTCATCACCACAACGGCGGCGAGATCGTCGAGCAATGGCATCTCAGCGGCATTGGCGATGCGCAGGTGAC
>CAZCAK010000255.1:1635-3233 GCA_964496605.1 uncultured Acidiferrobacteraceae bacterium
GGCATCAGCCATGGTTTCGCCGATCGTTGGCAGGTCTACACTTATGCGCAATTGCCCGTGTATCAGTACGTCAACGGTATCCAACTCACATCGAAGTGGGCCGGCATTGTCGGCGTCACGCGCCGATTCTAATCGGCGTTAGGCTTCCGCTGCGGCTTCTTGTCGCTCGATATATTTGCGCAAGCGGCGATAAATCAAGGCCGCATCCTGGGCGCGGCCGAGTCGCTGGAGAAAGCCGTAGATCAATTCGCATGCCGCCGGCGTATAACGCTCGTCGTGCTGCATAGCTTTGTTGAGGTGATCGGTGCCGTGCACCTCGTTCGCCGCGAGTAATAATCGTCCGAGATTAAAATTCGCCTCGACGTGATCTGGGAACCGCTTTAGAAACGATTCATATAACGGACGCGCGGCGGCGGCGCCGTTAAAGCTTTCGGTGAGTGCGGCATGGCGCCAGGCGGCGTCGGCACCCAACTCGAATTGTCCGGCTTGGCGCACAAGCGCGGCGAGCTCGCGTCGCTCTTCTTGTTTCGCCAAGTAGTGCTCCCGCCAACTGTCCGCGACATCGCGATACCACATCAGATCCAGACGCTTCACGAGCACATTGCTGAATTTTCCCAATAATGCCATTGCGCTATCGCTGCCAATGGTAGGCGCATGTGCCGACTCGTTAAGTGCCGACAGCCGATCGCTAAGACTCGGATGCGTGTCATCGATATCGGTTTCTTGCGCCAATGCAACGCTCAGCCGTTCCTGCGCCTCCTTCGGAGTGAACCCCGCGTGCAAGGCGCGCGGTAATTGTGTGAACGGCATAAACGGCGGTTTTTCATGGGTACCGGCGCGTTCGTAGAGGCGCGGCCAAAAGCGTTGCTCGATAAAATCGCCGACGACATGAAACCGCGTCAGTGCCTCGGCGGCGACGCGCGTTCCGACGACGTCGGCGGCCGCGCGGTCGGCTTGGTATTCGTCGGCGCGGGCGAGCACAAAGGTGTATGCCGCGAAGTATGGGCCGTACCAACGCCAAAACGCGTAGATCGGACGCGTATACGGACTATCGCCAAGGCCTTTCACCAACTGTACCCACGTTGCGCGCGTGCGATATACCCAGGCGCTGAATTTTCCGTGCGCACCCGCGAGATGCCCATATTCGTGCGCGATCACAGCGATCAACTGCGACGATGTTAGCGACTGCATCAGCGGCAATCCGATCTGCAGATAATTTCGATGCCAACCGAAAAATCCGAGCTGCGGAATTTGTACGATGCTGGCATTAAAATCCTGATTGATGCTCACGCGGTGTATCTTCGGGCCACGCAGACGTTTGCGAATCTTGTCCAGCATCGCGAATAAGTGTGGTGCCTCTTTCGCGCTGATGGCCGCACCCGCGGGTGCGTTGAACCGTACCCATAGTGCACGCAAGGCGACGAGGTTTAAGCCGAGCAGAGGTATTCCAAGCTTGATACCTAAGACGAGCGCGTTATGCGCCCGCGCATGCTGTATCGCCCACACCAGGGCGAAGGTGGAGGCGATCACGACGCCGATGAGTAGTGCGAGATAGAGATAGGCCAACGCGATCAGCGCGATAATGCGCAGCCGATATT
>CAZCAK010000256.1:0-3228 GCA_964496605.1 uncultured Acidiferrobacteraceae bacterium
GGTAATGTCCACGACCGTATTGTTGCGTAACACGGTCAATATCGCGAAGTTTGCACCATGAAGATGCCACGGAAGATATCTAACATTAGCCGTTATCAGACCGGTGCCGCCCTATTCACGGTCCTGATTATGCTCGTGGCGCTGACCATCGTGTCACTCACATCGCTTAGCAGTAGTTTGCTCGAGTTACGGATGTCGTCCAACCAAGAAGCTGTTTCTGCCGCGTTCCAATCGGCACAAGCCGGTATCGACGCGACCTTGGCGAATTCCGGTACGACGCTAAACGTGGTGGGCGTCATCAACAACACCAGCTGCTTCGGCAGGACCGGTTGCAACAGCACAATCGCGTCGCTGCCGTCACCGATCAATGCGAGCACTAATCAGATTACGGTGACGCGGCTCACCGAGGAAGCCTGTCCGCCGCGTACACGCGATTATGCGACCAGCTGCAAAAGCCAGCACGCCGTGACATTCGACATCGATAGCAGTTTCGATGCCACGAGCAGCGGTCAAGGTAAGAGTGAATTGGGTCAGGGCTACATCCAGTTTATTCCAGCGACCCAAGACTTAAATACCGCAACGCCGACCACGGCGGCAAACAATTAGCGTTTCGAGGAGACGGTTATGAAACGAGTTCTCGTCTTATTACTTCTGATGGCGTCTTCCGTCGTCAAAGCTGACGATATTGATATCTACCAGAACGGTTCTGGGACTTCGAGCGCGGAACCGCTCGTGATGCTTTCTCTTGATTACAACTCGAACCTGAGCGCCACCGTTTGCAACGGCACCGAATGCAACGCCCTTGTCACGCAAGGTTATCTTACTAGCGTGCCGACTTCACGATTCAACCTGTATCGTGCGGTTCTGAAAAAAGTATTGGACAGCGTATCTGGAATCAAAATCGGATTTATGCTGAATCATAATAATAACAACAACTGCGCCGGCCCGACGAAGACCGGTTGTAGTAATGGCGGTTACATCTTGTTTGGGTTTCAGTCGATGCAAGCCGGCGATGCCAACGGTGCAAAGGCGGCATTGGCAAATAAGCTCGCCAAAATCCCAACACCGCAGGGTGGCGTATCGCACCCCTATCAAGGCAAAGAATTATTCTTCGAACTGTTCCGCTATCTGAGCGGCCAAGGAATTTATAATGGGCACAACGGCTGGACCGACTTCGGTACCAATTCCACCTACAACTTAAGCAGCGCGAGCGACTACAGCCCGAGCAACACCGCCGTTCCTTTGAGTTGGGACACTACCATTGAAAGCGGCACGAACTATATCAATCCGGTATCGAGCTCGTGCCAAAAACTCTATACGGTCAATATTCTATTTAACGTATCGGCGTCCGAGGACGATTCTGACACCGCCATTACCGCTAGTGCCGCCGCCGGCGGCATGGGCGGTATCAATATCAGCGGCACTAATAATAGCTTCCCAACTATTATTCGCTGGATGTACGACAACGATCTCAATTCCGCAGTCTCAGGCAAGCAACGCGTCATTTCTTACTTTATCGTCAGCCAGGTCAATACCAAGACCCAAGCCTATGCCGGTGCCGGCGTGGGCGTAAGTTCAGCGCAGCCCTATCAATTAAGCGACGACCCGACCACGCTACAAGCCACCTTCGCGACTGTCCTCAAAAACGTGCTCGCAGTCAGCACGACATTCACTGCACCTTCGGTCGCCGTAAACGTCTATAACCGTGCCCAGGTACGGAATGAAGTGTACATCGCGATGTTCCAGGCCGATGAAAATGGTTATCCAGGTTGGCCGGGGGATTTAAAGAAATATGCGATCGGAACGAACGCTGCGGGCGATTTAGAAATTGAAGACGTCAACAGCACCTTCGCCGTCGCTAGCGATGGCCGCATTAGTTACGATGCACTCAGCTATTGGACGATCGCCTCCGATCTAGCGGCTCCGGCAACCGATTCGACCGACGTCGCCGGCAAAGATGGACGCTCTGTCAAACGCGGCGGCGCGGGCTCAAAAATTCCCGGCTATAAGCAGAACGGCCCGGGCTTGACCAACCCAACTGGTGACACCACCAATATTACCAGTCGCAAACTTTTTACCGAGCCCAGTACCTTCACTAACGGCACCGCGACCGCCTTAATGGCTTTAAATGCGAACGTATCGACCGCAACCACACTCCAGTCTGCCTTGGGAGCGACCAGCGTGGGCTCATGTAGCAGTTCAGATCCGAACACCGCCGCATGTCGCCTCCTGATTTTTGCGCGCGGCTTAGAATGGGACAGCACTAACTCGGCTTGGAAATCGCGTAGTTGGATCATGGGCGATCTTCTGCATTCGCGGCCGATTGCGATTAACTACGGCGCGCGCGGAAGCTACACCACAAGCAACCCGGATATCCGCTTGATCGCCGGCAGTAACGACGGCTTTCTGCACATGTTCCGCAATACGAAGGTAGGCCAAACCGATCCGAAGGTGCCCAACGATAGCGACGGCGTCGAAACTTGGGCCTTTATGCCGCGCGAAGTCATGCCCACGCTCAATACACTCATTGCGGTCAATCAAACCGCAACACCACCGCACCCGTACACGGTCGACGGTGCGCCGACAGTTTACATCTATGATGCGAATGGAAACGGCAATATCGAAACTGGTGATAAAGTCTATTTGTTCTTCGGATTGCGCCGTGGCGGCTATTCGTATTACGCACTCGATATTACCGATCCCGACAACCCGCAAATATTGTGGCGTATCACCAAAGGCGCCACCGGCACCGATTTCGCCGAGCTTGGCCAAACGTGGTCGACGCCGCATGTAACAAAAATGCTTTACGACGGCAGCACGACGCCGCGGCCAGTCCTGATTTTCAGCGGCGGCTACGACCCGAACAAAGACACTCATTCCGGTCACGGCACCTATACCACCACCGGTATCGGTAGCAACGATAGTCAAGGCAATGCCCTGTTTATCGTCAACGCGGAAACCGGTGCCTTGGTATGGAAAGCGATAAAAGGTACGAGCAATGGTTACGTCGCGGCGAGCAAGGCGTACAAGCGCACCGATTTGGTGGATAGCATCCCATCGGAAGTTACGGCCGTAGACAGCGATGGGAATAAGCTGGTCGACCGGATCTATGTCGGCGACACCGGTGGCGTACTCTGGCGCGCCGATTTGCGCAGTGCCGATCAAGCGAATTGGACCATGACACCGATTCTCTCAGTCGGCCGCCATGCCACTAACACCTTGGCGAAC
>CAZCAK010000257.1:0-3227 GCA_964496605.1 uncultured Acidiferrobacteraceae bacterium
TTCGCCCGATTCCAGCAGCTCATTACCGGTTTGCTTTGCGAAGGCTTGGAAATCTTTGACCGCGCCGGGGTCGGTCGCGACGACCCGCAGAGTCTGTCCGCCGTTCATATCGTTCAGCATTTTTTTAGTTCGCAAGATCGGTAACGGGCAATTCAAACCGCGCGCGTCTAATTCTTTATCGAAACCTGCCATATTTCCTCCGAATGGATTACTAGTGATGGTACGAACAGAGCTTTGCTATACACCCTACTTTAGTATTGTACAAGAGACTTAAATAGCTCTGGATTTTAACCCAGCGGGGCCGTAGGCAGCCCACTTTGTTGCCAACCGAGAATACCGCCTCGCAAATTGTAAACGTTTCGGTGTCCACGCGAGCTCAGAAACATACAGGCTTGAGCCGAACGGGCACCCGATTGGCAATACACGATAGTCGCCACGTCATCGCCCATTTCTGCCGCGGCAATCGGTAACATATGAAGCGGGATATTTCGCGCACCAGGGATGGCGCCGCGACCGACCTCAGCCGGTGTACGTACATCGATTAACCGCGCCTGAGGATTTGAATCAAGCAGAGTCCGCAACATCTGGGGATCGAGTTCTTGAAACATGCTTGCTTCATAAGGAAATTAGAATCTGCTTAGATTGCACCTTTTACAAACCCGATGCAAGGGCCCGGCGGCGTTGCCGCCTCTGCCTCCGCCTGGTAGATTGCGACCCCTGGCTTCGGAGTTAAGTGTATGAAAAAAGACGACTTCACCGCTCACACTCGCTACACCGTGACGCTACGTGCCGAGGGACGGCTACGACCGGCCAACTTCTATGTCTATCGCCTATATGATGATTTCATGATTGCTCGCATGACCGATCACGGCGGGTTGCTCTATAAAATCCGCTACGAAGAAGTAGAAAAAATTGTACGTCACAAGGAAATTGCACCGGAAGACCGGTTTTACATTCCTGAGGCCGTCCTCAAAGAAAGCGTGTGGCGCGATCGGGTGAAAATGGAGCGCTATTCCACCTCGCCTCATATGGGGAAGTAGACAGCGTAACCGTGCGCCATGGCACGGCGGAAAATGTCGCATGCGGCTGAACTCCTCAAGGTGTTTGAGTCCAAGCGACCGTGCATCCTGACTTCCTATACCTATTACTATCTCGCGGCACGGTTCAGCGCATTCTGCGTGGTGTAATCGTCGCCGGCTTCGCCGCTAGCACGGCGATCGCCGCCCCTCTCAATACTTTACCGGACCTTGGCGATGAATCCGCAGCGGTGGTGTCGCCGGCCCAAGAAAAGCAACTTGGCACCGCTTTCATGCGCGAAGCCCGCCGCATCTTGCCGATTAACGACGACGCCGAAATCGCCAGTTATGTCAGCACCCTGGGATCACAACTGGCGCGCCACACCGATCCGCCGCGGCAAGATTTTCATTTTTTCGTAGTCAACGACACGACACTGAATGCCTTCGCCGTTCCCGGTGGGTATGTCGCGGTCCATAGCGGCATTATCCAGGCGGCGCAGAGCGAGGACGAGCTCGCGGCAGTGCTGGCGCACGAAATCTCGCATATCACCCAGCGTCATATCCCACGCATGATCGCGCAAGCGAATCGGGAACAACTGCCGACGCTCGCGGCGGTCATCGCCGCTATTCTCATCGCGAGCAGCGGCGGACATGTCGATGTCGGTGCGGTGGGTACCATGGCAGCGGCGGCACAAGAACAAAGCCAGCTGAGTTTTGGACGCGCCTACGAAGAGGAGGCCGATCGCATCGGTCTCGGCTTGATGGCACGCGCCGGTTATGACCCGCACGCAATGGCGCAAATGTTTGAGCGCCTACTCAACTGGAGCCGCCTAAATGAAACATCGGCACCGGAGTTTTTACGCACGCATCCGCTGACGACAACGCGCATCAGCGAGGCACGCGACAACGCCGAGCGTTATCCTGCACCGCCGAAGCGCGATAGTGCCGCTTTTCTTTTTATGCGCGCAAAGGCCGAAGTCTTGGCGCAATCGAACGCCGGCACCGCGGTTGAACGCACGCGCGCAGCGCTGGGTGAAGGTGACGAAAACGCCGAAATCCGTCGTTACGCGTATGCGGTTGCCTTGGCGCGCGCACACGATTTCGATGCAGCACGTAAACAGGTTTCACTATTAATGAACAGCGCACCGAATAATATTCATTACCAATTACTCAGCGGTGAGATCGCGCTCAATAGCGGACGTGCCACTGAGGCCTTGAGCATATTTCAAAACGCGCAGCGACAAGATCGGCGTTCCGACGTCGCCAAGCGACGTTATGCCGAAGCATTATTAGCTCTGGGTCGAAATCGCGCGGCGCGAGATGTGTTCCGAGAATTAGTCGCGGTACACCCAGACGATGCTGCATTGAAACAATTGCTATCGCGTGCTGCGGGAGAGGCGGGATTTAAAGTGGAGGCACATCAGAGCCTGGCCGAGTATTATTTCAGCACCGGCGATAATGACGCCGCCCTTGTTCAGCTCGACATTGCAAAGCGCGCCGCAACCACAGACTATCAGCGCGCCAGCATCAAGGCGCGCACGCGCGAAATACAGGAGCAAATTGCACTATTGAAGGCGTCGCGCTAGCCGAGCTAGCTCTTGTCATTGTTCTTAACATCTGTATCCTAGGGGCGCACATCCGGGGCGCAGTCTGGTCGATCCATCCAGCGCTTCGGCCGTTCCAAATAATTACCCCGTTAGGAGGGAAAATGCGAAATTTCGCAAATACTGTCGCGAGCGCGATCACCACGCTCGTTACGATCGCCGGATTATCTGTCGCGCCGCAGACATATGCGGCGGGATCGGCGCCTACTGAGGAGCAATGCAAAAAACCGGAAGGGAATGTTATGCAGGGGGGGTGCTTAGTCATCGACCGTAGCAAGGGCAACTGTATGGCCTGTCATGCCATTGAAGGCACTGCCCTTGCCGGCAATATCGCGCCGCCACTTAACTACATGCAGCAACGCTTTCCAGATCGGGCAAAATTGCGCGCCCGCGTTTGGGATGCGACCGCGCTGAATCCGAACACAAGCATGCCGCCATTCGGCAAAAATGCCATCATGACGGATGATGAGATCGACAAAGTCGTCGATTTCTTGCTGACGCTTTAAGGTTTAGACTTTAGCAACAGATTACTGAGGAGCCCTCACTTGAATATGAACACCACCCGCAGAACCTTCCTAAAAGGCACACTCGCCGGCAGCGCCCTCGC
>CAZCAK010000258.1:0-3203 GCA_964496605.1 uncultured Acidiferrobacteraceae bacterium
GACCCGCGAGCCATTGCTTGCGCGCAGCGACGCGTCCTTGGCGCGCACGCAGATACGTCCCCAGCTGCTCGCCATCGAGCAAGCGCGTAACGACATTCGCCTCGCGCCCACTGGCGATGATCGTGCACGCGCCGGAGTGCGCGGCCTTCGCCGCCGCGCTTAGTTTGGTTCGCATGCCCCCACGACCGAGTGCGCCGGAACCACCGGCCATCGCGTCAAGCCGCGCATCGCCAGCATCGCCCTCATGAACCAAGGCCGCATCGGTATGCTGGCGCGGGTCTTTATTAAATAAGCCCGCTTGATCGGTAAGAATCACCAACAGTTCCGCCTCAACCAAGTTCGCCACGAGGGCCGCCAAGGTATCGTTATCGCCGAGGCGAATCTCCTCCGTCGCGACGGTGTCGTTTTCGTTAATGACCGGAACAACGCCGAACGACAACAGCGTGCGCAAGGTGCTGCGCGCATTGAGATAGCGTTCGCGATGATGCAAATCGTCATGTGTCAGCAACACCTGCGCCGTATGCAAGCCGTGACGCTGAAATTCCGATTCGTAAATCTGCACCAAACCCATTTGCCCGATCGCGGCCATCGCCTGCAGTTCATGCAAGGCATGCGGCCGTTCACGCACACCAAGCCGCTGCATACCGGCGGCAACGGCGCCCGATGAGACCAGCACGATCTCGACGCCACGCTGACGTGCCGCCGCAATCTGCCCCACCCAGGCCGCGATCGCGTCGCGGTCGAGCCCTTGGCCACTATTCGTCAAAAGTGCGCTACCGATTTTGACGATGCATCGACGAACCTGTGGTAATTGACGTGACATAGCTACTGCGCAGTGGTGTGGGTATCGTTGTCTTGTTTAGTTTCTTCTTGTTTTAATTCATCGAGGCGATCCATCAGCCGCCCGACCAATTCGCGACAACCGTCACCACGGATCGCAGCAACGGCAAAGACTGGGCCCTTCCAGCGCAGGCGGCGCACAAACTGCTGCACGCGCGTTGCGCGTTCAGCTTCCGGAATTAAGTCGATTTTATTGAGCACCAACCAACGTTCGCGTTTCGCCAGCGCGCCACTGAACTGTTTCAGTTCGCGCACAATACTGCGCGCATCGGCGACCGGATCGACGTCTGGATCGTACGGCGCCAAATCCACTAAATGCAAGAGAATGCGCGTGCGCGCCAAGTGTTTCAGGAAACGAATACCGAGACCGGCACCGGTATGCGCACCCTCGATCAGGCCCGGAATATCGGCGATCACAAAACTGCGATGGCGCTCCAGCATGACGACACCTAACTGCGGGTGTAAGGTCGTAAACGGGTAATCCGCCACCTTCGGACGCGCCTGCGACACCGCGCGCAGGAACGTGGACTTACCGGCGTTCGGTAGCCCAAGCAAACCAACATCGGCCAATACCTGTAACTCGAGCCTGATTTCACGTACTTCGCCGGGGCCGCCGGGTATCGTGCGCCGGGGCGCGCGATTGGTGCTGGATTTAAAGCGCGTATTGCCGACCCCCCCACGACCACCATTAGCAACGAGCAACACTTGACCCTCGCGCGTCAAATCGCCGATCGTTTCTTCGGTGTTGGCGTCGTACACCACAGTACCCAAAGGCACCGGTATATAAAGGTCGGCGCCGGCTTCACCCGTGCGGTTTTGTCCGGCGCCGCCGGCGCCATGTTTGGCACGAAAATCCTTGGTAAAACGAAAGTCCGCGAGCGTATTGAGGCCGCTATTGGCGATCAGATAAACGCTGCCACCGGCCCCGCCGTCGCCGCCGTCCGGTCCACCCATGGGTACAAATTTTTCGCGCCGGAAGCTTAAGCAACCGTTACCGCCATTACCGGCATGAACGCGAATTACGGCTTCGTCGACGAATTTCATTCAGCTCGCTTAAAAACTTGCGCCCTATATAAACAAAAACCCCGCTGGGCGCACCAAGCGGGGTTCGAATTGCGGCTGGGTGATATTACTGCGCGATGACGCTAATCGTTTTGCGTCCGCGCGGGCCCTTCACCTCAAATGTAACCTTGCCATTGGCCTTAGCGAATAAGGTATCGTCTTTGCCGATACCGACGTTGGTGCCAGGGTAAAACTGGGTTCCGCGCTGCCGCACCAGGATATTGCCGGCCAACACCGCCTCGCCGGCAAAACGCTTGACGCCGAGGCGCTTCGATTGGGAATCGCGACCGTTGCGCGAACTACCGCCTGCTTTTTTATGTGCCATGGCTTTACCTTAACCCTTACCGCCGATCTGTGTGATTTCGATCTCGGTGTAATCTTGACGATGGCCGGCGTGTTTGCGGTAGTGCTTACGCCGACGCGTTTTGAAAATGCGGATTTTATCGCCGCGCCCATGCGCCTTAACGGTCGCGGTAACACTGGCGCCGCCAATCAGGGGATTGCCCATGCGAATATCGTCCCCATCGGCCAGTAATAATACGTCGCCAAGCTGAATCGAGGCGCCGGCATCGGCGGTCAATTTTTCGACGCGGACCACATCGCCAACGGCGACGCGGTATTGCTTCCCGCCGGTTTTAATCACTGCGTACATACTGACTCCAGGACTCGCTGAAACGGTTGCCGAAACCACCGGGCAGAACTGCCCGCTGGCCCCCGCGGCCATTGGGCCGGGGCGGAAAAGGCTGCGATTCTAGCCAGTTGCTAAAAGCAGGTCAAACGGCTTGACACTCGGCGCTTAAGCCCACAGCATTCGCGGCGCCGTGTTAGCCCGCACCTCCATTAAAGACCTAGCCGAAATCCAGGACCTCATTGCCGCCGACCGCAGCGCGGTCGACCGCGAGATCCATACGCGGCTGCGCTCCGATATTGCCCTTATTAATCAGTTGGGTGCCTATATCGTAAACAGCGGCGGCAAGCGCCTACGCCCGGCGGTGGTGTTACTCGCCAGCGGCGCCTGCCGATATGGCGGGCATGACCATATTAAGGTCGCGGCCATCGTTGAGTTTATTCACACCGCCACCCTGCTGCACGACGACGTCGTGGATGCCTCGGAGATGCGCCGCGGCCAATCGACCGCCAACGCCGTCTGGGGTAATGAGGCGAGCGTCCTAGTTGGGGATTTCTTGTATTCGCGTGCCTTCGAAATGATGGTCGAGGTCGGCAATTTACGCATCATGGAAATTCTCGCCAAGACAACGAATACCATCGCACAGGGCGAGGTCATGCAATTGATGAATTGC
>CAZCAK010000259.1:0-3188 GCA_964496605.1 uncultured Acidiferrobacteraceae bacterium
GTTGGGTGATTTCGATGGGCTCCTGCGCCAATGGCGGTGGTTATTATCATTATTCTTATGCCGTCGTGCGCGGTTGCGATCGCATCGTGCCGGTCGATATCTATGTTCCGGGTTGTCCGCCGACGGCCGAGGCATTGGTCTACGGTGTGATTCAATTGCAGAACAAGATCAAGCGTACCAATACCATCGCGCGGTAATTTAATGAGCGAATCCCTGCAAGCGCTGGCCGCCAACGCGAAAGAGTTGTTCGGCGATGCGATTCTGAACACAAGCGAAGCCGACGGCGAGCTCACGCTCGAGGTCGCGCGTGCGGAGTTGCTGCGCGTAAGCCGGGGTCTGCGCGATCATTCCAAGTTCGCGTTCGAACAGTTGATCGATGTCTGTGGCGTGGATTATTTGCATTACGGCGAGGGCGCTTGGCGCGGGCCGCGATTTGCCGCGGTGTATCACCTGTTGTCGGTGGCGCGCAATCAAAGACTACGGCTACGCGTGTTTCTCGACGATGCCATGCCTATGGTCGATTCGGTAGTGGATATTTGGGCCTCGGCGAATTGGTTTGAGCGCGAGGCGTTCGACTTGTTCGGCATCGTATTCGAAGGTCACCCGGATTTACGCCGCATCTTGACCGATTACGGTTTCGTCGGGCATCCGTTTCGTAAGGACTTCCCGCTCATCGGGAACGTCGAGATGCGCTACGACCCCGACAAGCAGCGCGTCATCTATCAGCCGGTTACGATCGCTCCGCGCGTGCTGGTGCCGCGCGTGATTCGCGAGGATGGCTATGCTGGGCGCGGCGATGTCGATATGACCGCGGTGAAACAAACCGAGAAGGCCGAGTAAGATGGCGGAAATACGCAATTACACGATGAACTTCGGTCCGCAGCATCCGGCGGCGCATGGCGTGCTACGCCTCGTGCTAGAGCTCGACGGCGAAGTCGTCGAGCGCGCCGATCCACATATTGGCTTACTGCATCGCGCCACCGAGAAACTCGCCGAGAGCAAACCGTTCAACCAATCGATTCCGTACATGGATCGTTTGGATTACGTGTCGATGATGTGTAACGAGCACGCGTATGTATTGGCGATGGAAAAATTGCTCGGTGTGACGCCGCCGCTGCGCGCGCAGTACATCCGCGTCATGTTCGACGAAATCACGCGCATCTTAAATCACCTGCTTTGGCTCGGCGCACACGCACTCGACATCGGCGCGATGACGGTTTTCCTGTACGCATTTCGCGAGCGCGAAGACCTGATGGACACGTACGAGGCGGTATCGGGTGCGCGTATGCACGCGGCGTATTATCGCCCGGGCGGTGTGTATCGCGACTTGCCGGAACGTATGCCGCAATACGAGCCGTCGAAATGGCATAACGATAAAGACGTCGCACGCATGAATGCCAACCGCCAGGGCTCCTTGCTCGATTTCATCTGGGACTTCACCGAGCGTTTCCCGGGCTACGTCGACGAATACGAAACGCTATTGACCGATAATCGCATCTGGAAACAGCGCACAGTCGGCATCGGCGTGGTATCGCCGGAGCGCGCCTTGCAGTTGGGGTTCACCGGTCCGATGTTGCGTGGTTCCGGTATCGAGTGGGATCTGCGCAAGAAACAGCCGTACGAAGTCTACGGTGAGATGGATTTCGATATTCCGGTCGGCGTCAACGGCGATTGCTACGATCGTTACCTGGTCCGTATCGAAGAAATGCGCCAGTCGAATAAGATTGTGCGTCAATGCATCGAATGGTTGCGTAAGAATCCGGGACCGGTGATTATCGAAGATCACAAGATCGTGCCGCCGTCGCGCGTGACGATGAAACAAGACATGGAGGCGTTGATTCATCACTTCAAATTATTCACCGAAGGTTTTTGCATCCCAAAGGGCGAGACCTACGCCGCGGTGGAACATCCGAAGGGCGAGTTCGGCATCTACTTGGTCTCCGATGGCGCCAATAAACCCTATCGCCTCAAAATTCGTGCCCCCGGCTTTGCGCATCTCGCCGGTCTCGATGAGATGGTGCGCGGTCATATGATCGCGGACGTCGTCGCCATCATCGGTACGCAAGACATCGTCTTCGGCGAAATCGATCGCTAATATCATGCTATCCGCCGCCTCCATCGAACAAATCGACCGCGAACTCGCCAAGTATCCGCCGGACCAGCGCGCCTCGGCGGTGTTGCGCGCCTTACACATCGCCCAAGAAGAACACGGTTGGTTAAGTGTGCCAACCATGGACTTCGTCGCGGATTATCTCGGCATGCGCCCGATTCAGGTGTACGAGGTGGCGACGTTCTACACCATGTACGATCTCAAGCCGGTCGGCAAACACAAGATTTCGGTGTGTACCAATATCTCCTGCATGCTTTGCGGCTCGGATGAGGTGGTGACGCATTTGCAAAATAAGCTCGGCATTAAAATGGGCGAGACCACCCCCGACGGTCGCTTCACCCTAAAGGAAGTCGAGTGTCTGGCGGCGTGCGGCGGTGCGCCGATGTTTCAAATCGGCAAGACTTATTATGAGCATCTGACGCCGCAGAAAATCGATCAGATCTTGGCGGGCTTGGACTAGACCATGGCGAACGAAGTCTGTTTCAAAAATCTGCATCTCGATAAACCGTGGACGCTCGCGACTTATCAAAGCGCCGGCGGTTACGAGGCGTGGAAAAAAGTCTTGCGCGAAAAAATGCCGGCCGAGGCGATTATCGCCGAGGTCAAGAAATCGGTGTTGCGCGGTCGCGGCGGCGCCGGATTTCCCACAGGATTAAAGTGGAGCTTCATGCCGCGCACCGCGCCGGGACAGAAGTACATCGTATGCAATTCCGACGAAGGTGAACCGGGCACTTTTAAGGATCGCGATATTATTCGCTTCAATCCGCACGCGCTGATCGAAGGCATGGCGATCGCCGGTTACACCATCGGTGCCACGGTCGGTTATAACTATATGCGCGGCGAGTTCTGGGAGCCGTATCAACGTTTCGAGGCGGCCTTGGCCGAGGCGCGCGCGGCTGGTCTTATCGGCAAGAATATTCTCGGCTCCGGTGTCGATTTCGAATTACACAGCCATCTCGGCGCCGGCGCCTATATCTGCGGCGAAGAAACGGCCTTACTGGAATCGCTCGAGGGCAAGAAGGGACAGCCGCGCTTCAAGCCGCCGTTTCCGGCGAGCTACGGGCTCTACGGCAAGCCC
>CAZCAK010000260.1:0-3184 GCA_964496605.1 uncultured Acidiferrobacteraceae bacterium
CATTATTCGGCGTGTAACGCGTCAACGGGATTCAGGCGGGCGGCACGCCGCGCGGGCAGAACGCCGGCGAGCAAGCCGATTGTAAGCGCAACGATCTCGGCCAAGACTGCGTAAGACCAGGGGCTATGTACCGGCAAGGCCGGCACGGTTAGGCGTAATAATTGCCCGACACCGACGCCAAACGCCAAGCCGCCGACGCCGCCAATTCCGGCAAGCAAAATCGCCTCACCCAAAAAGATGGCAATGATTTCTTGTTGTCGCGCGCCGAGTGCGCGCAATAGACCGACTTCGCCGGTGCGTTCGGTTACGGCGATCGTCATGATCGTCAAAACGCCGACTGCGCCCACCAAAAGCGAAATTGCACCCAGCGCACCGACCGCGAACGTCAATACGTTCAACACGGAACCCAAGGCGTCGAGCATTTGCTGTTGCGGCGTGACGGTAAAATCTTCTTCGCCATGACGTGCCAGCAAGATTCGGCGCACGCCATTCACGACCGGCGCCAATGGCATCGCCGCATCGTAAATCACATGAATTTCCATCAAGCCGTCGCGATTAAACAATTCCAGTGCCCGCGCCGCGGGGATGTAAACAATATCGTCCATATCGAAACCGAGCACTTGGCCTTTAGGTTCCATGACACCGACGACGCGATAACGATCGCGCCCGACCTGCAAGCGACTACCGAGCGCGTTGTCGTGACCGAATAATTCGCGCTGCACCTTTGCGCCCAATACCACGAACGCGCGCGGTGCATTCGGATCGTCCGGCGGTAAGAAGTTGCCGATCGCGACGCGCATGCGCAGCGCGCGTGGAAACTCCGGCCCCGCGCCGTAGACCGTGACGCGACGCGTTTTGCCCGCTGCCTTCACTTCGGCATTGCCTTGCACGATCGGATCGGATACCAGCACGTGCGGCGCGCGCATCAACGCGGTCGCATCGTCAATCGTCAGCGGTCGCACGCTGCCAAAGGCGCCGACGCTTGCGCCGTGGGTGGTTACACGCCCCGGCGTTACGACCACGATGTTGGTGCCGAATTGCGTGAACTCGGACAAAACAAATTGGTGTATACCTTCGCCGATCGATGTGAGTAACACCACCGCCGCGATGCCGATTCCGATACCAACCGCCGACAAGATGGTGCGTAGCCGCCCGGCACGCAGTGCGGTCAACGAAAAGCGAATGAGGTCGATTGCGCGCATCAACGTCGCGCCAATGCCAACACCGGGTCGAGCGCCGCCGCGCGCCGCGCCGGCAGCACGCTGAAGGCAATACCGATCACAATAGCGGTCGCAAGTGCCGCGGCCACGGCCCATGGCGGTGCTGCGATCGGCAACGCCGGATAAATGCGCCCGATGATATTGCTCGCGACTTCACCGACCACGAGCCCAATGCTTGCCGCGGCGACTGAGAGCAACGTCGCCTCGGCAAAAAATAGGCGCCGAATCGTCGTGGGCGCGGCGCCGATCGCCTTTAACAAGCCGATCTCCTGACGACGCTGCGCCACCGCAATCAACATGACGTTCATCACTAATATGCCGGCGACCGCGAGACTAATCGCGGCGATGCCGCCGACGGCGAGGGTGAGCGCGCGCAAGATGCGATCGAAGGTTGCGACGATGGCATCCTGCGTGATGACGGTGACATCTTCTTCGCCTTCATGACGCGCGCGCAGCACGTCACGCACCTGCTGTCGCGCCGGCTCGATTTCGTTGCGCGAGCGCGCCTCAATCAAAATGCGAAACAAGGAATGACTATTAAATAGCATTTGCGCCGACGCCACCGGGATGATCACGCTTTCATCGCTATTGGTGCCGAGTGTCTGCCCCTGCGGCGCCATGACGCCGATAACGCGAAAGCGTCGATCGCCGATGCGTAACCATTCGCCCACCGCCGGCTCGGCGCCGAAGATCTCGGCGCGCACCTTGGCACCGATGACCACTACCGGTGTCGCCTTGCGGATATCGCCGCGCGGTAAAAAGCTGCCCTGCACCAGCTGCGTGCGCCGAATGTCTTTCAAATCGGCAGTGGAACCGAGAATCACGACCTCGCGCGTACGCCGCCCCCAGGTCACTTCGGCGGCACCGAGGTTGAGCGGTGCAATGCGGCGCACGCCGCTCAAGCGCAATAATGCGGCGGCGTCGTCTAACGTGAGGTCGCGTGGGGTTTCACCCATCAACATGCCGGCGGCGCCGCCGCTGGTCTCGGCGCGGCCCGGCAGCGCGATCAATAGATTGGCACCGATCGCCTGGAACTGATCGATGACGTAACGCCGCGCGCCATCGGCCAAGGCGGTAAGCACCACCACCGCACCGACGCCGATCGCCATCGCGAGTGCCATCAGGCCGGTGCGTAGCGGATAAGCACGCAAGGCATGCCACGCGTACGCGAGCAAATCTTTAAACGTCATGAGGCTGCGCGCGAGACCGTGACATCGGCGTCGATCGCCCCGTCGACGATGCGAATTTGTCGTCGCGCGCGCTGACCGAGTGCCGCATCGTGCGTCACCACAAATAACGTAACGCCGGTTTCGTTCAAACGCTCAAGCAAGCCCATCACCTCTTTACCCGTCACCTGGTCGAGATTGCCGGTGGGCTCGTCGGTGAGCAGTACCGCCGGCTGCATGACGGTCGCGCGTGCAATGGCCACGCGCTGCCGCTGACCACCGGAGAGTTGATCGGGGCGATGATGCCCGCGCCCGGCAAGGCCGTAATCTTCGATCAGGCGCGCCACACGCCGTCGACGTTCGGGCGGCGCGATGCCGGATAAAGTCAGCGGCAGCTCGATATTTTCCGCGGCACTCAGGCGCGGCACCAGGTGAAACGACTGAAATACAAAGCCGATACGCTCGCGCCGCACGCGCGCCTGCTCCTGGTCGCTGAGGCCGGTAACGTCGTCGCCCGCAAAGCGATAGCGTCCGCTATTAGGGCGATCGAGCAGGCCAATGATATTCAGCAACGTCGATTTGCCAGAACCGGACGGTCCCATGATCGATACGTATTCCCCTTGTTGCACCGTGAGGTTTACGTCGCGCAGCGCATGCACCGCTTGGCCGCCGACGGTGAACACACGCTCGATGTGTTCGAGCTCGATCATGAGGCCGGCTTTGCACCACTTGTGGCCGGCGCGGTCGTGTCGGGCTGTGCGTGCGCGCCGGGGCGCACACCTTCGCGCTCCAACGACA
>CAZCAK010000261.1:0-3184 GCA_964496605.1 uncultured Acidiferrobacteraceae bacterium
ACGGCGAATTATCGGGGGGTTTTTGTTACCCGGCCTCGCGCGCCGGCGCCAGGGTTTTTTGGGGGGGGGGGGTGGGGGTGGGGGTGGCTTCGGCGGCGGCGGTTGGGGCAGTGGTGGCGGTGGGGGTGGTTTCTCCGGCGGCGGTGGCTCTTTCGGTGGCGGCGGCGCCTCAGGACGCTGGTAATGATTGCGTTGACCGAACACGATCGCAATGACATCGCTGCGGCCATCGCGGCGGCGGAACGACAAACCAGCGGCGAAATCGTTGTGGTACTCGCGCGCGCCGCCGATGATTACTGGGACTTTAGCTTCGCGGCGGCGATTTTTCTGACGCTGCTGGTGCCGGCATTTGCCTTATGGCTCAATCTCGCGCCGTGGCGCGTGTACGAAATTCAGCTCCTGGTGTTTTTAATTGCGATCGGCGTGATGCGATTGACTAAGCTACGTGTAGCACTCGTACCGCGTCGCACCCGCCAGGCCTATGGCGCATTGCTGGCGCGCGCGCAGTTCGTCGCACAGGGCCTACATCGCACAGTCGATCGCAACGGCGTGTTGATTTTTATCTCGGCCGACGAACGCTATGTCGAGATCTTGGCCGACGGCGCGCTAGCGGAGCGTACCGATCGCGCACAATGGCAAGGTGCGGTCGATCAATTGATCGGGGCCTTGCGTACCGATCGCGCGGTCGAGGGTATCGTGCGCACCGTCAACACCTGCGGCCAAATCCTCCATACCCATTTTCCCGGCGGCGTCGCCCGCAACGATCTGCCCAACCGCATCATCGAGTTACCATAACACCCACCTCATCCGTATTTAGTCGGATCACGTCCGCAGCTCAGGCTGGCACCTTACCGCCATGTCGCTGCGCTCGCCCTGGATTCAATTAACGTTTGGTTGCGGCCTCGCATTGTTCGTGGCGGACGCGGCACGCGCCGAATTGAGCATCGAGGTTGGAGCCGGTGTGTTCTATACCGAGAGCACCCTGGTGCTGCTCGGTTTGACGCAACCGGCGAACTCGTTATTTGGCGTCCACAGCTATTGGCAATACAACGCCGGCGGCTGGGACGGACGTCGCGAGACTTCACTCATGGGGCTGGCGCGCGGGCTGGAGTGGCGCCTGCCGCGTACCCGCCTGCGGCTCTCGAGCGGCGCGAGTTATATCTCGAGCACCAATGGACGGCTTTCGTCCAATTTTGAATTCTACGAACAATTTTTGATTCAGCGGCGCATCGCCGACACCAACGTCGCGCTGTCGTATCGACATTGGTCCAACGCAAATATCCGGCAACCGAATCTGGGAATGGATTTTGTCGGCCTACAAGTGGAGAAGACCTGGTGAACACTGCAAAACTACTGCGACATCTCAAGCTCCTGCCAACGCACATACGCCTGTTCAAGCTGCGTTTCGATTTGTTCAAGCTGCGCCTGCAGTTCTTTTATAGCGTGCGGCTGCGTCGCGTATAGCGCCGGGTCGTTCAGGCGCTGCTGCAACGCGGATTGTTCGCGCTCGAGTGACTCGATCTGTTGCGGTAGCGTTTCCAGTTCGCGCTGCGCCTTGTAAGACAACTTCTTGCGCTCGGCTTTGCGCACCACCTCTTTGACCGGCGCGTCGGTTTCGCGGCTGGTTGCGATAACGGCGGGACGCGGACGTTGGCGCAGATAATCGCTATAGCCGCCGACATATTCATGCACGATACCTTCGCCCTCGAACGACCAACACGCAGTAACGACGTTATCAAGAAACGCGCGGTCGTGACTCACAAGCAATAGGGTGCCGTTGTAATCCAGCAGTAAATCTTCCAGCAGCTCCAAAGTTTCCAAATCCAAATCGTTGGTCGGTTCGTCCAACACCAATAAATTCGTCGGCTTGGCCAAAATGCGCGCGAGCAATAGACGATTGCGCTCACCGCCCGATAGGCTTTTGACCGGCGAGCGGGCACGCTCCGGCGCGAATAAGAAATCTTGCAGATAACTCATCACGTGGCGCGTGCGTCCGTTGATTGTCACCGCCTCGCGGCCTTCACCGACACAGTCTACGACGCGCATCTCGGGATCAAGCTGCATGCGCAGCTGGTCGAAGTAGGCGACCTCGAGGCGCGTCCCGCGCCGCACCTCGCCCGCGGTGGGAGCGAGCTCGCCGAGCAAGAGCTTAAGCAAAGTCGTTTTGCCGACGCCGTTAGGACCGATCAGTCCAATGCGATCGCCGCGCATAACCTCGGCGCTGAGATCGCGAATGAGCACATGGTCGCCGTACTGGTATTGTAATTGACGCACATCGAACACCAGTCGCCCCGAAGAAAGGCTGGTGTCGATTTCCAACTTCACCTTGCCGATTTGATTGCGCCGTTGCGCGTATTGCCCGCGCATTGACTCCAGTGCGCGCACACGGCCCTCGTTACGCGTGCGGCGCGCCTCGATGCCTTTACGAATCCACGCCTCCTCTTGCGCCAATCGCTTGTCGAACAACGCGGTGTGCTGCATCTCGGCATTCAACATCTCGGCCTTACGCCGCTGATAATTCGCGTAATCACCATCGAACGACGCCAGGTGGCCGCGATCGAGTTCAACGATGCGTGTCGCGAGACTTTGCAGGAAGCGCCGATCGTGCGTGACAAACAATACCGCGCCGGGGAAACCGCGTACCAAATCTTCCAACCAGGCGATGGCCTCGATGTCCAAGTGGTTGGTCGGTTCGTCGAGCAACAGCACGCTCGGATTTGTTACCAGGGCGCGCGCCAACGCGACGCGGCGACGCCAGCCGCCCGAAAGGCTCGCGACCAATTGATCGCGCGGTAATTGCAGCTGACTGACCATGACGTCAACACGGCGTTGTGCCTCCCATACGCCGGCCGCGTGCAGCGCCAGCTCGGCCTCATGCAATGCCGCCGGGTGGGTCGCGGAACGTTGCGCCGCGGCGGCATATTGCTTAAGCAAGGCGCGCTCTTTGCTTAAGCCACCAATGATGCTCTCGTAGACCGTTTCGTGTTCCGGAATGCCGGGCTCCTGCGGCAAATACGCAATCTGGGTGCCGCGCGTTACGCGTAATTCGCCGCCGTCCGGGACCACTAAACCGGCGATGAGCTTGAGCAGGGTCGACTTACCCATCCCATTGCGCCCGAGCAAGCACACGCGCTCCCCGGTCTCAATGCTGAAATCGACCTCATCAAGTAAGGGTTGCGCGCCG
>CAZCAK010000262.1:0-3165 GCA_964496605.1 uncultured Acidiferrobacteraceae bacterium
TCGGTGCAGTTCAATATTCGCTTCAAGCCGTAATTACTTGATTAACGCGCTCAGTGCCCTGAATTGTTTATGACGCGCATCGCCTAACCACTCAAACAAAACCGACTCGGTGTTGGTAATCACCGCGCCGAGTCGGTCTAGTCTTCGCAGCGCCTGCTCCCGATGTTCCGGTTTGCGCGAACAGACCGCATCGGCCACGACAAAAACCTCATAGTCCTTAATTAACTCCGCCGCCGTTTGCAGCACGCACACATGTGCTTCCATGCCACAGAGCACGATTTGATTTTTACCACTATGCGCTAAGGTGTCGCGAAACTCGGCGACACCGCAGGCCGAAAAGCACGTCTTTTCGAATTGATCGACGCCGCGCGGGAGCACTGCCGTCAGCGCCTCCAGCGTGTGGCCGAGGCCTTGTGGGTATTGCTCAGTGACGATTGTCGAAACTTTGAGCGCGTCCGCAGCACGCATCAGGATTTCGATATTGCGCGTGACGTTTGCGATATCGGCCGCGGGCATTGCTTGCGCCAGTCGCGATTGCATGTCGACCACGAGTAGCGTGCTGTCCTCGGCGCGACAGAGCATTAATGCAAGACCTCTGGCGCCGAGCGCGGTTGCTGTGTTTGGCTAGGCGAGGCGTGATGTAAAACCATGCGCCAACCGTCGTTATGGTGGCGATACACATTGGTCGCGATCACGGGTGGACGTCGCGCGGCGTCGCTCTCGATGAGGATATGCTCATGTACGATATGAATCGCGAGTTGCGCATCGGCATAGACCACGCGTTCGGCCAACTGAAAACGAAATTGTGGATTATGCGAGAAGATGCTGGCCCAGGCGGCGCGAATGGCGGCGACGCCGGTCAGGCGCGTGCCCAGGGGATGAATGCATACGATGTCGTCACTCTGATCCCACACCTGCATCATCGCCTCGATATCGCGCCGCATAAACGCATCGTAAAAGGCGGTTTCGGCGTCGGCGGCGGTGGCGAAGACGGTACTCATTAATATGTCGCCATCGTTGAATCGACCTCGCGCGCCCAGGCATCGATGCCGCCGGCGAGATTAAATACATTGCGATAACCGCGGCTGGCGAGGAAGTACGCTACCTGCTGGCTGCGCACGCCGTGATGGCACATGACGACGATTTCCGTCGCTGGATCGAGCTCGCTCAGGCGCGCGGGGATTTCGCGCATCGGAATGTGTTTCGCGTTCGGTAGTGCGCAGCGCTCAAGTTCCCAGGGTTCGCGTACATCCAGTATCAGGGGCTGGACTTCAGCGGCGGCCGCTTGGTTCAGGCGCTGTTGCAGTTGGCGGACGCTGAGCTGCTGCATCCCGTTATTAAAACACGAAACGATCCGGTTGTTTCGCGTTAATAAGCGGGGGTAGGTCGGTCTCGAACAGAGTCTCTTCGTCGAAGCTTTCCGCGGTGACGCGCCGTAGACGCCGCACCGCCATCGCCGGCGAATTGCCGAGGATCGCAATCATGCGTCCGCCGACCGCGAGGCTGTCGCGAAAATCCGGCAGAATCGGCATCGAACCGGTCACGATAATCGCGTCGTAGGGGCCATGGCGATCCCAGCCGCCGGCGGCGTCGCCGACATCGAGTGTGATATTGCGTAAGCCCTGCGCGGCCAATTTTTCCGCGGCGCGCATCTTGAATTCGGGGATGATATCGACGCTGAAGACATGGCCGCCGAGGGTCGCGAGCAGCGCGGTGAGATACGCGCTGCCGGTACCGACTTCGAGGATCTTGTCCTGCGGCTGGATTTCCAGTTCCTGCAATAGGCGCGCCTCGAGCTTCGGCTGCATCATGACCTGATTGCGCCCAATCGGAATATTAAGATCGGCAAACGCCAGCTTGCGATACTGCGCCGGCACGAAGGCCTCACGCGGCACGCGGCGCACGGCATCGAGCACGCGCTCGTCCAAGACGTCCCAGGTGCGCAGTTGCTGCTCGATCATATTGACGCGTGCGACTTCGAGATTCATTTCGGCCATAGGGAAAAACCGACAAAAAGGGCCGCTAAGCGTAAGCCGTTTGGCACAGGCAGGCAAGTCGAGCGGTACTATGGCGAAAGTTGCAAAGCCGGCGTGAATCCTTTAGCGTGCGGTGAGCAGCTAGGGGTGCCCGTATGTGGCTGAGATCGATACCCTCTGAACCTGGCCGATTCGCGGTGGCGCGACTCGGCGTAGGGAAGCTGGCCCGCCCCGCCGCTTCTCTTCTTTCATCACCGAAGGATAATCATCATGAGCGCGACGCCAAAACACGTTTTAAGCGAAACCGCAAAAATCGATAGCCAAGCGGTCAGCGGCTTTCCCAATTCGCGCAAGATCTACGTATCCGGGAGCCAGCCCGACATCCGCGTGCCAATGCGGGAAATCAGCGTTAGCGATACCACCAGTATCAACGGCGCAGAAAAAAACCCTCCGATCACGGTGTACGACACCTCCGGACCTTACACCGACCCGGCGATCGAGATCGATGTGCGCACCGGCTTGCCGCCGCTGCGTGCCGCCTGGATCGAGGCGCGCGGCGACAGCGAACCGCTGCCCGATGTGAGCTCGCTGTATGGGCGCGAGCGCCACAGCGACGCGAAGCTGGCGCATTTGCGGTTTGCGCATTTGCGCGCACCGCGGCGCGCCAAGGCTGGCATGAACGTCACGCAAATGCATTACGCGCGCAAGGGGATGGTGACACCGGAAATGGAGTTCATTGCGATCCGCGAAAACCTGCGCCTGCAGGAATACCGTGACGAATTGCTGCGGCAGCAGCACGCCGGCGAGTCCTGGGGCGCGAATCTGCCGCGCGAGATCACCCCGGAATTTGTATGCAGCGAAGTCGCACGCGGACGCGCGATTATTCCCGCCAATATCAATCACCCCGAATCCGAGCCGATGATCATCGGGCGTAATTTCTTGGTGAAGATCAACGCCAATATCGGTAACTCCGCGGTTGCGTCCAGCATCGAGGAGGAAGTCGATAAAATGGTGTGGGCGATTCGCTGGGGCGGCGATACCGTGATGGATCTCTCCACCGGAAAAAACATTCACGAAACGCGCGAGTGGATCATTCGCAATTCGCCGGTGCCGATCGGCACCGTGCCGATTTATCAGGCCTTGGAAAAAGTTGACGGCAAGGCGGAAGAACTCACCTGGGAAATTTTTC
>CAZCAK010000263.1:0-3142 GCA_964496605.1 uncultured Acidiferrobacteraceae bacterium
CATCGATGAGATTCATACCATGGTCGGCGCCGGCAAGGCCGAAGGCGCGATGGACGCGGGCAATATGTTAAAGCCGGCGCTGGCGCGCGGCGAATTGCATTGCATCGGCGCGACCACGCTCGACGAGTATCGCAAATATATTGAAAAAGATGCCGCCTTAGAGCGCCGGTTCCAAAAGGTCTTAGTCGAAGAGCCGACGGTAGAAGATACCATCGCGATTTTGCGCGGCTTGAAAGAAAAATACGAAGTGCATCACGGTGTGCAGATTTCCGACCCGGCGATCGTGGCCGCGGCAACCTTATCGCATCGCTACATCACCGACCGACAGTTGCCGGACAAGGCGATCGATTTAATCGACGAGGCGGCTTCGCGCATTCGCATGGAAATCGACTCCAAGCCGGAGGCGATGGACCGACTCGATCGGCGTTTGATTCAGCTCAAGATCGAGCGCGTTGCGCTGCAGAAAGAAACCGACGAGGCATCGAAGAAACGTCTTGCAACCTTGGAAGACGAGATTCGTAAACTCGAACGCGAATACGCCAATCTGGAAGAGGTGTGGAAGACGGAAAAATTGGCGTTGCAAGGCACGCAGCACATTAAGGAAGAACTGGATCGCGCGCGTCTCGAGATGGAGACCGCGCGTCGTGCCGGCGATCTCGCGCGCATGTCGGAGCTGCAATACGGCCGCATTCCAGAATTGGAAAAACAACTAAACGCCGCCAACGCCGCCGAAAGCAAGAGCAAAAAGACGACGCTATTGCGTAAGGAAGTCGGCGAAGATGAGATTGCCGAGGTCGTGTCGAAGTGGACCGGCATTCCGGTGTCGAAGATGATGGAAGGCGAGCGCGATAAGCTGCTGCGTATGGAAGAGGACTTGCATAAGCGGGTCGTCGGTCAAGATGAGGCGATCGCCGCGGTGGCGAACGCGATTCGGCGTTCGCGGGCCGGCTTATCCGATCCGAATCGGCCGAACGGTTCGTTCTTGTTTCTCGGTCCGACCGGTGTCGGTAAAACCGAATTAACGAAGGCATTGGCGGAATTTCTTTTCGATACCGACGAGGCGATGGTACGCATTGATATGTCGGAATTTATGGAGAAGCATTCGGTCGCGCGACTCATTGGCGCGCCGCCGGGTTATGTCGGTTACGAGGAGGGCGGTTATTTGACCGAAGCGGTACGGCGCCGGCCTTACTCCGTGATCTTGCTGGATGAGATCGAGAAGGCACATCCGGATGTGTTCAATGTGTTACTGCAGGTCTTGGACGACGGGCGTCTGACCGACGGTCAGGGGCGCACGGTCGATTTTCGCAATACCGTAATCATTATGACCTCGAATCTCGGCTCGCATCTGATTCAAGAGATGGCTGGCGAGGAAAATTACAGCCGCATGAAATCGGCGGTGATGGAAGTTGTGTCACAACACTTCCGTCCGGAATTCATTAATCGCATCGACGAGGTCGTGGTGTTCCATCCGTTGGTGCGCGAGCAATTGCAACGCATCACGCGTGTGCAGGCGGAATATCTACGCCGGCGGTTGGCGGCGCGCGACATCGGTTTTGTGTTGAGCGAAACCGCGACTACCAAAATCGCCGAAGCCGGTTTCGATCCGGTCTACGGCGCCCGGCCCTTGAAGCGCGCGATTCAGCAATACATTGAGAATCCGTTGGCGCAGGAGATCTTGCAGGGGCGGTTCGGTCCGGGCGATACGATTTTAGTCGACACCGGCGGCGGTCATTTCGTTTTCAAAAAGGTGACTGAGAAGAAGAAGCCGTCGGCCGCCTGAAGGCGCTATGGGCGCTCGGGCGGCACCGGCCGCGGTTGGCGCCGATCGTCGATCGCAACGTAGGTTAATGTTGCCTCGGTGACCTTAACGCATTGCTCGACCCACTCGGCGTCGTAACGTTCGGCATAGACCTGTACATCCACCGTGATCGATGTGCGACCGACGCGTATTACCTCGGCATAAAAACTCAATACATCCCCAACAAACACCGGCTTTTTAAACTGAAACGCGTTGACCGCGACCGTAGTGATGCGACTGCGCGCGCGTTTATAGGCGGCGATAGCGCCGGCGACGTCGACGTGCGACATGATCCAACCGCCGAAGATGTCGCCGGCGGTGTTGGTATCCGCGGGCCGCGGTGAAACCCGTAGTGTCGGACGCTTATTCGGCGGCAAACAAGTTTCGCTCATAAGTCCTCGTGCTTTGGATTGATGTCGCGCGAACACGCGCTGGCTAAACTGCAGCGACAATATACACTGCCGGTACGAGCTCCGGCGAGATGCTGCATAGCTGAAGCAATAAGACACGAGACTGACCTCTATGACCAAAACACTGCGTGTGTTCTTGATCGGCGCCTTATTGCTGGCGCTACCGGCGCACGCCGAACGTGTGCCGAAATGGGAGCTCGGTCTCGGTCTCGGCACGGCATACATCCCAGACTATCGCGGCTCGGACGAATATCGCACCTATATCGTGCCATGGCCGTACGTCGTTTATCGCGGTTCGGCGCTGAGTCTCGATCGCGAAGGCCTGCAGAGTCATCTATTTGGTTCGGCACGCCTGCACTTCGTCGCCAGCATTAATGCGAGTACCCCGGTGAATAGCGGAAAAAATTCCGCGCGCGTCGGTATGCGAAATCTAGGGGTCGCGTTCGAGGCCGGCCCGATGTTGGAGACGCCGCTTTGGTATGGCGAACACGGGAACGATTTGTTATTCCAATTACCACTGCGTGGCGTGGTCGCGGCGGACGCTCGCCGTGCCGATGCCATTGGCTGGGTGGTCAATCCGCGCGTGATGTGGCGCGTGCCGCATCTCGGGCGCGCCAATATCGATTTCGATGCCAGTGCCGGACCGCTGTACGCCAGCAACGCGTATCATGATTATTACTATCGCGTCGAGGAGCGCTACGCTACGCCGATACGACCGCCCTACGATCCCGGCGGCGGCTATAGTGGTACGCGCATCACACTTGCCGGTACTCGACGGGTCGGTGTCTGGTGGTTCGGCGCCTATTTGCGTTACGACAATCTGGCCGGTACCAGCTTCCACGACAGCCCATTGTTACGCACCGATCACGCCTTCGTCGCGCCACTGACGCAACACGTGGAAGGCACGAAAAACACGCCGCAAATGCACCAG
>CAZCAK010000264.1:0-3142 GCA_964496605.1 uncultured Acidiferrobacteraceae bacterium
TTGCGCATGAATCTCGCCGGCGTCCCATTGCGGCAAATCCGCGAGACGTTGTCGCAGGGCTTGCATGACGGCAGCGGCATCGTCCTGCCAATGTTTTTGTACCGCCTTGGGATCGTACTCGGTGAAATCGCGATAGAAGAAAATACTATTTTCCGCCATCTCGACCAGGGTCTTGGCGCGTTCGCGTTGTAGCATTGCAACCGCGGCGGCGTCCGGCCCTTGCGTCACATCGATCCCGCGAGCGCTGAGATAATTTGCCAGATGCCGCCCCAATACGGCGGCATCGAGCGACTTAATATAGTGTTGATTGAGCCATAGCAGTTTATCCGGATTGACCGCGGCCGCCGAATTATTCAGCTGCGCCGAGTCAAACAGCGCGATCATCTCCGCGCGCGAGAAAATTTCTTGATCGCCGTGCGACCATCCAAGGCGCACGAGATAATTTAATACCGCTTCCGGCAGAAAACCTTCGTCGCGATATTGCGTCACGCTGACCGCACCGTGACGCTTCGACAACTTGGTTCCATCCGGCCCTAAGATCATTGGCACGTGCGCGTACACCGGCGGCGCCGCCCCGAGCGCCTTCAGCATATTCATCTGACGCGGTGTGTTATTTAAATGATCGTCGCCGCGTATGACGTGCGTGATGCGCATGTCCATATCGTCGACCACCACCGTGAAGTTATACGTTGGCGTGCCGTCGCTGCGCGCGATAATCAAATCGTCCAGTTCGTCGTTTTGAAACACGACGCGGCCTTTTACCACATCATCGACCACCACCGTGCCTTCGATGGGATTTTTGAACCGCACGACCGGTGCCACGCCGGCACGCGGCTCGCTGCGATGACGACAACGGCGGTCGTAGCGCGGCTTTTCTTTGCGCGCCATTTGTTCCGCGCGCATGGCATCCAGTTCTTCTTTGGTGCAGTAGCAGTGATACGCCTGCCCCGCCTGCAGCATTTGGTCGATGACTTCCTTGTAGCGATCGAAACGCTTCGTTTGATAAAACGGTCCCTCGTCGTAATCCAGCGCGAGCCAGCTCATACCGTCGAGAATCGCCTGCACCGCCTCCGGCGTCGAACGTTCGAGATCGGTGTCTTCGATGCGCAAGATAAACGTGCCGCCGTGGTGGCGCGCGAATAGCCAGCTATAAAGCGCGGTACGCGCGCCGCCGATGTGGAGATAACCCGTGGGGCTGGGGGCAAAACGTGTGCGGACTGTCATGAACGCGTCGGAAGTTTGAAGGACGCGCTATGTTAAGGAAAACGGCGCGGCAGGCCAACAATCGCCGGAGAATATTCGGGAAATATCGCCGCAAATTGACCGCATCGGTGCGTAGCCGGTAAACTGCCGGGGCTTCGGGCGATTAGCTCAGCGGTAGAGCACTGCCTTCACACGGCAGGGGTCGCAAGTTCGAACCTTGCATCGCCCACCATTCCCCTTCGTCATTCCCTACGCGTCTTTAAAGCCCGCTCGGTAAATTCGCTTTAGCGTGTACGTTGCGGCGACAAACGCCAAGCAAAGCAGAATCGCGACCCATCGCTCGGTCGGATGCGGTGGGAGAATCACGACAAAGCCGCGATCCTTAATTAACGCCGAAAAACTCGAGACACAGAACGGAATGATAAACAGACGTGCCGTTTGCCAATGGTCGGTCGTGCCGTTGCGGGCGACACTCAGATTCAAGCCAAGACCGATGATGACACTGATACCGAGCGCATTCAGCCAGATCTTCGGTTGCGGATCGAAATGGTAAGTGACAATGACGAGGTACCAGATTAAATAGCACCACAGTACAATTTTCCCACGCTTGAGCCGTACAAAGTAACGCAATAACGCATACATGCCGTTACCTTTACATCAACAAGCGCTCGTTGGAGCATAAGCGCCCGGGAATCGATAGTGCGATCAATTTATTCACGCGGTTGTGCCTCCGAGTTTTACCCGTCGACCTACAATAACTGATCGATCCAGAAAAACATCGCCGCGATGATCGTCGGAATCACGGCGGCGGCGAATAAGCCTAAAGGGCTGATGCCCTCGTCGCCGAAACTCTCGCGCAAGATTGCAAAGCCTGCGGGATTCGGTGCATTAGCGATGACGGTCAGGCCACCGCCGGTGACGGCTCCGGCGACTAGCGCGTATTTAAATGACTCGGAAATGTTCGGTACTTGCGCGCCGAGATAAGTCAGTGCGGCATTATCGGTGATCGCGGTTAAGGCGGTCGTCCCGAGAAAGAGCGCTTGCGCGTCGAGGCTGCGGATGAGTGGTGCTAGCCACCATTCCTGTAATCCACCGAGTACCACCAAGCCGGCAAGAAAGAATGCGACTAATAAACTCTCGCGCAACTTTAGCGGTTCTTGGTGTTCTTGCGTCACGGCATTGACGCCGAGGAAAAATAAAAACAATCCCATAAACACGACCGCGTGATGGGCGTTGAGCACGACCAGCGCGAGAAACGAAACATGCAATACGATCAACCACCACTTTCGTTCGGTATCGAAACTGGTTTCACCCGACGCCTCACACCGCGCCAATCCCTTCGCGACCAACGCCGTCGCTAAGCCGGCGTTCAGCATGACCGCCAACGCCGCCCGCCAACCGAAGTGCGTCAACATATAATCAGTACCCCAGCGCCAAGTTTCGGCCACCATCAGCACCGGCGGCGCGGCGAAGTGCGTCAGCACGCCGCCAATCGAGACATTGACGAATAGCGTACCGAGTGTGAGATACATTGCGCGGCGGTCGATACCCCGGTCGAACACGCGCTCCTTCAAGATCAATGCAGTGACCGTCATCGCCGCCGGCTCGGTAATAAAACTTCCGAGCAAGGGGCCGAGTGTCAGTGCCGAAAAATAAAACGCAACCTCCGCGTTCAGCGGCAATACGCGTGTGATCAGCTTCGCGAACAATGCGATCATATCGCCCGCGAGCTGAATAATCGGGCGCGTCGCCGCTATTGTCATGATGACGAACACGAATGCCGGTTCGGTAAAGTTGCGGCTTTCGAGATATTCAATGGGTGCACGGGCGTCGATAAATAGCGTGAGATAGAGCACCAACACGCCGGCCCAGAGACCGAAGGCGATCTCGACCTCGCCCAGCAAGTGAAAGAAATTGGCACCGATCGATCCGTGCGGCA
>CAZCAK010000265.1:0-3133 GCA_964496605.1 uncultured Acidiferrobacteraceae bacterium
GCTCAACATCGCGGCACGCCCGTGGAAAATTGTGCCGACCAGGTTCAGTCCGACCAGGTCACGATAAAACATGAGTGCGCGTTCCAATTCGCGGACGTATAGCACTACGTGGCCGAGTGTGGTCATGGCCGCAGTGTCTCATACGCCGACGCGCGCTGTCTGCGGCCGGCTCGGCCTTTGCGCCGATTGCATAACGGTTGAGCTCGGGTACTATCCGGCGATGCGCCCGATTCGTTCCCCTGAGCCCGACAATAACGGCCCGCGCCTGCGCCGGCGCGCTTTCTATAAGGACTACCACATCCCCGGCCGTTTGCCGGGGACGCTACCGCCCGAGGCCGGCGACGCCGGTGCCACGCAGGCGCTATTGTTGGATTACAAAAATCAGCACCTCGAGCAGCGCGAGCGACCCGATTGGGATCACCTCGCGGCGTGTCGCGATAGCGACAGCGTGACTTGGGTACAAGTCATAGGCTTAAGCGATCTCGCGCTCATTAAGCGCATCGGCGAGACGTTCAAGTTGCATCCGCTGGCGGTTGAAGACGCGGTTCATATCGGTCAGCGACCGAAGATCGAAGAGTATGAGGCGCACGGCTTCGCGATTTTTCAAAGCCCGCGCTTCGACGGCGACCGTATCGATCTGACGCAAGTGGCGCTGTTTTTCAACGATCGGTTCGTGGTGACCCTGCAAGAGAGCGGACCCGATGTGTTGGCGCCGGTGCGTACACGCATTGAGCAGGCGCAGGGCACGATTCGCAATCAAGGTACGGATTATCTCGTGTATACCATGATGGATGTCATCGTGGATGCGGCGTTTCCGGTGTTGGAGGAGTTCGGCGATCGTTTAGAGGTATTGGAAGACGCGGTTGCGCTTCGCCCCGGACAAAGCGGCAGCATTGATCGTATTCATCGTTTGCGTCATAGCCTTTTGCAATTGCGCCGCGCGTTTTGGCCGCAGCGCGACATCTTCGCGCATCTCTTGCGTGACGGCGAAAGACGTTTCACTACCGAGACGCGAGTGTATTTACGTGATCTCTACGATCACGGGGTACAAATGCTGGATATCGTCGAAAGTTACCGCGATATGGTCGCGAGTCTGTCAGATTTGTATCTATCCGGGCTCAGCCTGCGTCTAAACGACGTCATGCGTACATTAACGGTCATTTCGGTATTGTTCATGCCATTGACCTTTATCGTCGGGGTCTACGGCATGAACTTCGACCGCTCGTCGCCCTGGAATATGCCAGAGCTCGGCTGGCGCTATGGTTACCTTGCCGTCTGGGGGTTGATGATTGGCCTGGTCGTAGGGATGTTGTTGTTTTTTCGCCGCAAGCGTTGGCTCTAGCGTTGCCCGCGCGACAATATCCTCTACACTTGAAAGAAGCAGCTTCTCCTGAGCATGGTCCGGCAATGCGCATTTCTGAAGTACGTACAAACGAGCGGTCTTCCGAGCGGATTCCTAAAATCGGCCTCATTCTCGCCGGCGGCGGCGCGCGGGCGGCGTATCAAGTCGGCGTGCTCAAGGCGATTGCGGCGCTGATGCCGGAACGTCAAATCAATCCATTCCCCATTATCTGCGGCACGTCCGCCGGCGCAATCAATTCCACCGCGCTTGCGGTATATGCAACGCGCTTTCAGGAAGGCGTGCGCCGGCTGGTGGCGGTGTGGAGCAGCTTTCGGGTGCATCACGTGTTCCGCTCCGATCCGGTCGGCGTGTTATCGAGCGCGGTCCGTTGGTACGGTTCGCTATTGCTGGGCGGTCGCGGTCGTTTGAGTCCGGCGTTCCTGCTTGACCGCACACCCCTGCGCGAATTGCTCGAGGTTTATTTGCCTCCGGAGGAAATTCAAAAGTCCATCGATGCCGGAGTGGTGCATGCGCTGAGTGTCACCGCGTCGAGTTATACCAGCGGTGAGTCGATTGCATTTTATCAGGGTGTCGAACAGCTCCAACCGTGGAAGCGCGTGCGTCGTTGCGGCGAGCGCACCCGTATTACGATTGATCACCTCATGGCCTCATCCGCCATCCCATTTATTTTTGCGGCTGAGCGCATCGGGCGCGAATACTTCGGTGACGGCTCGATGCGTCAGATTGCACCCATCAGCCCGGCCCTGCATCTGGGCGCCGAGCGTGTGTTTGTGATCGGCGTGCGCCAAGAGGAGCCGCCGCGGTCGCCGCATCCAGAGAAGGCGATCGAGTATCCGCCGCTGGCGCAAATCGCCGGTCATACCCTGAATAGTATTTTCCTCGATACGCTCGATACGGATTTGGAGCGGCTCGAGCGGATTAATAAGACTATCCGGCTCTTACCCGGAAAGGTATTGGAAGAACACGGCATCACTTTGCGGCCGGTCGATACGCTATTGATTTCGCCTAGCGAAGATTTGGGTGATATGGCCAGCCGCCACAAACACACCTTGCCGCGTAGTCTGCGCATGCTGTTGAGCGGCGTCGGCGCGTTCGATCGCGAGGGTGCCGATCTGGTGAGTTATTTATTATTCGAAAAAGGGTATTGTCGCGATCTGATCGATCTCGGATTCGCTGACACCATGAAACGCAAAGAAGAAGTCTTAAGCTTTATTGCCTGCAAACCGTTGCCACTGCAAGAAGCGCAGCTGGCCTAATGCAACTAGTTTTGATTCGTCATGCTGCAGCCGAGGCGCGCAGCATGGCGCCCGGTCGTAGCGACATACGGCGGCGTTTGACCGCACATGGCCGCCGCGACTTTCGGCGTGCCGTGCAAATCCTAAAGCGCCGCGTGGCACTCGATGTCATCGCCACCAGCCCTTTGCAACGGGCGCGCGAAACTGCGTCGATTTTACAAGACGCGATTCCCGTCGACGTCGAATATCTCAGCGCCCTGGCACCGCAACAACCGCCGCGGCTACTTTGGTCGTGGCTACTGCGCCAAGGGCGACATCGTTCGATTGCGCTGGTCGGGCACGAACCCGATCTCGGGCGCCACATCGCCTGGATGTTGGCGCGGCGCCGTCACGCGTTTTTAGAGTTGGCGCGCGGCGGCGTCTGTGTCCTTCAATTCGAACGCGCATTGCAGCCGGGCGCGGCTCGCCTGATGTGGCTCAACGATTGTCTGCAACTCGGCGGCGGCTAAGTCCGGACGCATTCGCGACATGGCCA
>CAZCAK010000266.1:0-3123 GCA_964496605.1 uncultured Acidiferrobacteraceae bacterium
CGCGCGAAAAGAATGCCGCCAAGGTGCGGTCGAGTTCCGCTTGCGGATCCGTTTTGCCATTCGGCGCATGAAAGAACGCGGGATCGTCGGCCTGACTGGTGACGCCGGGACGGACGGTGTTGCGGTGATAGTGCAACAGCGCGTGCCACGCGGGTCGATCCGCGAGTCGTAACACATGGGCGCGCGCAATCAATTCATCTAAGTAGGCGCGATCGCCGTCATCGGCGCGCGCGATGCCGCCAAACGCGAGATATCCAAAACAGAAAAGAATGAAGCCGAGACGGCTCGGTCGATAATGCGGCATAAACTCCGGACAAAAAAACACCCAGTGGTGTTGCCACTGGGTGCGCCGTTAGGCTTGTTGTGCTACGCGCCTTAGATCAGGCGGGCGTATTGCGCCAAGCCGGCGTCGGCGGCGAGCACGGTGTTCAGCGAAGCGATCATGTCCTTCGTGGTTACCGTAGTCGTCGGGACGATTTGTGCGAAATGCTCTTTGGTGGCGCGGAAGAACGCGGTCTTTTGCGCCGCGTCGATGCCGATGAGTTCCGCCAAGGAATTCAGCGTCTCGCCTTCACCAACCGACATCTCTTGCGCTAAGCGGTCCATATTATTGTCGATAAACAAGGACACCTTGACCGGATTCTGTACCACGCCATCTTTGGCGCAACCGAGGGTGCCGGTCGAGATACCGAAGGTTTGGTTGCCGAACGTGCCGTTGGTGGTGGCGGCCAAGATTTGCGGGAAAATGCCCGATTGTCCATTGAAGACCATGGTGCCGAGACCGCAACCGACGTTATTCGGGGCGGCGGAGGCGAACATCGGGGTAGCAGCAAGTAAAGCAGCAAAAACTAGCTTGTTTTTCATCGCGATTCCTCTTCGTGAATGCTCTTTTGCGTCGTTGATTACAACAGGCAGGATGCCCGCTTTTTTATAGATGTGGCCGTCTTTAAAGTCAAGCGTCGTGTGTCTTATTGACGACGAAGTGTTTTTTCTGCGCAACAAGCGTCCTAGCTAGTCAAGTGCCGGTAAATATCCGACACCTTGTAGGGGAGTTTGCGCACATCGTCGATGACGGTGTAGTTCGCCGCGCCGTACATATGCGGTAAATAATCGCGCGCCTCGGTGTCGATGGTGATGCAGAATGGATGAATGCCGGCCTGACGCGCTTCAATCAAGGATTGACGCGTATCTTCGATGCCGTAGTCGCCGCGATAACCGTCATAATCGTCCGGTTTGCCGTCCGATAAGGTGATTAAAAGTTTGGTGCGTGCATCGACTTCTTTTAATAAGTGTGTCAGATGACGAATCGTGACGCCCATACGCGTGTAGTCTTGCGGCTTGATGCCGGTGATGCGCTGTTTCACCAACTCGGAATACGATTCGTCGAAGCGTTTAATGCGATATAGCTCGCAGCGTTTGCGCGTGATGCCGGAGAAGCCATAAATCGCATAGCGATCGCCGAGCACTTCCAAGGCCTCGCACAATAGCACCAGCGCCTCACGTTCGGCGTCGTTGATCCAACCCTTGGTCGAGCCGCTCATATCGACCATGAACATCACCGCGATATTGCGCTCGATGCGTTGCGCCCTCATGAACAGGCGCTCGCTCAGTTCGCGTCCGCAGTGCAGATCGGTGTGCGCCTCGACAATGGCGTCGAAATCGATTTCGTCACCGTGCTTCTGGCGCTTGAGTAATTTATTTTCGCCGCGCAGGGCCTCGAAGGTTTTACGCACGCTCGCAGCGAGACCCGAGTATTTATACAGTGTGCGCGCGACAAACGGCTCGTCCAGCGGACGCACGTCGATCTCGCGCAAGACACACCAGTCTTTGCGGTAGTGCTGGCGGCGATGGTCCCATTCGTTGTAGATAAACGCGCCTTCTTCGGGGTAGGTTCCCTTCCATACGTCTTCCGCTTTTTTGTCGCCCTCGTCTCTGCGATAACCGCCGCTGCCGGATGCGACCAAATAGTCGTCGGGAATTTGCCCTAGGTCTTGAATGATCGAATCCATCAAAGCCCTGGCGTCGTTTGGCGGCGCGATCGGTCGGCCGTCCAGATGGAGTTCGCAGATGGATTGCTGCGGGTGGTTTGGATCCGGCTTTTGGGTCAGGCTAAAACGGCTGTCGCGTTCGCGTAGTTGCCCCGGCTCTTGGGTATCGTCGCGGTCCTTCTTACCCATGCGGGCGAGCGCGGTGCGAAACGCATCCTTTTCTTGTGCCTGGCGCAGCGCCATCGCGGCTTCGACGCGATCGGGAAATAAAGTGCCCTGATAACACACGGGCAGTGGTACTACGGCGTCGGCGTAGATTTCGGCCAGGACATCATAGGTCGTGCGTACCGTCGCGCCGGGCTCCTCCAGCCGTGCGATCGCGCGTGTCCAGTGCGCCGGAAGCTCGGCGCCGGTGTCGGCACGCAGCGTGCGCAAGTCGCGATAGAGTCCGACCAGTTCGCGTGCAATATTCGCCTCGAGACGCAGCGTTTCCAGGCAATGAAATAAACGGATCGCCTTTGCGGGATTGTCGAAGTGGACCACGCCCTGGGACAGGCTTAAGCGAAATGTACCGAACCAGGTCTGTGCCCACAGGTGCGCCGCGATGGCCTTATAAAGTTTCAAGTTATCGCGCCGATCGGGAAATAAGGCGATGCGCCGCGGTAAAAATAAGGTCGTGGTATCGGTGTAGGTTTCGTCCGCCGCTTCGATCTTTAGCGGGCGACCGGAAAGTCCACGCACGAACAGCTCCAACATGCCGGAAACTTCCTCGAATGCAACGCCGCGCGCCATTTCCTGCGCGCGCAGCGCGAACGCGTGCACGTCTTTCAATACCGCGATCGCCGGGTACATGCCGAGCTTGTCGTAGACATCCATCGCCTCGATCACCCAGGCTTCGATATCGCCCACGCTCATGGATTTGAATCCGGCAGGCACCTGGCTCGCGAACTGAAACGCCATTTCCGGATTGGTCTTGGCGATGACTTCGATCCAATGCAGGGCGAAATCCTGCTGCGTGCGGCCGAATTCGGCCAGCGCCTGCGCCAGTGCGGTCGCGCCGCGCCGGATCGACAATACCGGATCGAGAAACTCGTCGAGTCGTTCTTCTAATTCCGCGGCGGTGAGTGGACTTTTA
>CAZCAK010000267.1:0-3100 GCA_964496605.1 uncultured Acidiferrobacteraceae bacterium
GCCCGAGTAAGGGCTTCGCGAGCTCGACCAGCCGCGCGCGGCCGTCGAGCCGTCCGATATCGACCTGCGCTAATAAATGTCGAAACAAAAAATCCGGTAAGGCTTGTGCACCGCGAACACGGGCGGCAAACGCCTCCATACCCTCTTTACGCACTAAGGTATCGGGATCTTCGCCGTCGGGGAGAAATAAGAAACTCGCTTGACGCCCTTCATGCATCGCCGCCAATGTTGTCTCGAGCGCACGCCAGGCCGCCTCGCGTCCCGCGCGATCGCCGTCGAAACAAAAGACGATTTCCGGCGCGAACCGAAATAGACGATCGAGATGATCGCGCGTCGTCGCAGTCCCTAAGGTTGCCACCGCATAATCGATACCGTATTGCGCGAGCGCGACCACGTCCATGTAACCTTCCACAACCAATACGCGCTGTTCGCGCTTAATCGCGTCGCGCGCCGCATACAACCCGTAAAGTTCGCGCCCTTTATGAAATAGGGGCGTCTCCGGCGAGTTGAGATATTTTGGTTCGCCGGCGCCGATCACGCGTCCGCCAAAACCAATAATGCGTCCGCGGTAATCTTGAATCGGAAACATCACGCGGCCGCGAAAGCGATCGTAATAACCGCCGCTGTCCTTCTTAATAAGCAATCCGGTTTGTACCAACGTCTCGCGACGCTTGGCATCGATGCCAACGGCATTGATTAATCCATCCCAGGCATCGGGCGCAAATCCGAGTCCAAAACGCTGTGCAATTTCGCCGGTGAGGCCGCGCCGCTTGAGATAATCGACCGCGACATGCGCCTGCGGGTGTTCGCGCAATTGGCGTTGGTAATAGCGCTCGGCCGTCTGCATTAATTCCAGCATTTGCGGAATCTCATCGTTCGGCGCCGGGCCGCTCGAGACTTCGGTGGGTAACGGCATGCCGGCACGCTTGGCCAAATCTTCGATCGCCTCGCGAAAACCAAGATGCTCGTATTCCATTAAAAAACCAATCGCGGTGCCGTGCGCGCCGCAACCGAAGCAGTGATAAAACTGCTTATCGGAACTTACGGTAAATGAGGGGGTTTTCTCTTCATGAAATGGGCAACAGGCTTTGTAGTCTTTGCCCATTTTGCGCAAGGGCACGAAACCGTCGATGAGCTCAACGATATCGATCCGCGCCAGGAGGTCGTTAATAAAGCGTTCGGGAATTTTGCCTGGCATGCGCCCATTCTAAGGCACATGCGGCACTGCCAAAACCGGCTAACTGGAAAGACGTTGCTTAATTTTTGCGCTGACCGTGGCCATATCGGCGCGGCCGGCAAGTTTTGGTTTCAACTGAGCGACGACTTTGCCCATATCTTTGGCAGAATTGGCGCCGGTTTCGCCGATCGCCGCCGCGATTAACGCATCGATCTCCTGATCGCTCAGACGTGCTGGTAAGTAAGTACTCCACGCGGAAATATCGCGGTTCTCCTTATCGGCCAGTTCCGGGCGACCGCCCTTCACGAATTGCTCCGCGGCCTCACGACTTTGTTTGATGAGCTTTTCCGCGACCGCGATGACCTGGGGATCGTCGAGCTTAATGCGCTCATCCACTTCGCGCCGCTGGATCGCGGCCATGAGCATGCGAATAGGCTCGAGGCGCGCTTGATCTTTGGCGCGCATCGCGTCCTTCATGTCCTGGTTAATGCGTTCTTTGAGGCTCATGGAGCCCAAGCTTTAATATGAGCGTTGGGCCGGGGCGTTGGTACCGCTATGGCGGGAGAGTTTCTTCAGTTCGCGTTTACGGGCGGCGGCGGCTTTGCGTTTGCGCACCGTGGTCGGCTTTTCGTAGAACTCGCGGCGGCGGACTTCGGCGAATACACCGGCCTTTTCACAGGAGCGACGAAAACGGCGTAGTGCAACTTCAAACGGTTCGTGTTCTTTAACGCGGACTGACGGCATTCATTTCACCTCTCGAAATTATGGACCAGGGCTGGATCCCGGCGTATTTACCGGAATCAATCCAGTCTAGCAGCACCCAGGGCGACTGACCGGACCATGGAAAACGCGCGATTTTATCGGCTTGGCGCAGTTTTGTATACTCGCCGCATGTCGGGACGATTGGACCAAATCAGTAATGTGCTAGGTATTGAGACCTCTTGCGACGATACCGGCGTTGCAGTCTATAACGCCGCGTCCGGTTTATTGGGGCATCGGCTCTACTCTCAGATTGCCTTGCACCGCGAATACGGTGGCGTCGTGCCTGAGCTTGCTTCGCGCGACCATATTCAAAAGCTATTGCCGCTGACACGGGCTTTACTCAAAGACCTTAATATGGCGCCGACGCAGCTCGGCGGCGTCGCCTACACTACCGGGCCGGGCCTTGCCGGCGCCTTGTTAGTAGGCGCCGCCTTTGCGCGCAGCCTGGCCTTTGCACTGAATATTCCGGCAATCGGTGTACATCATATGGAGGGACATCTCTTGGCCCCCATGCTTGAGGCCGAGCCGCCGGAGTTTCCATTTCTCGCACTTCTGGTCTCGGGCGGACATACCCTGATCGCCGAAGTGCAGGGGGTCGGCCAGTACCAAATCTTAGGGGAGTCGATCGACGATGCGGTGGGCGAAGCCTTCGATAAAACGGCGAAGGTGCTCGGTCTCGGTTATCCCGGGGGGCCGGCGATTGCGAAGCTCGCGCAGACCGGTAAGCCGAATCGGTTCCAATTATCGCGCCCAATGACCGACCGCCCTGGGCTCGACTTCAGCTTCAGCGGTTTAAAGACGCAGGTCTTGACCTTGATTCGTCAGCAAAACAGCGATGCCGAAACCGCGGCCGATATTGCCCATGCGTTCCAAGACGCGGCGGTCGACACGCTCGTGATCAAATGTCGGCGCGCCTTGGAGCAAACCGGGCAGCGAAGACTGATCGTCGCCGGCGGCGTCGGCGCCAATCTGGTCCTGCGTCAACGGCTGAAGGCTGCGGTACAGCAACTGGGCGGTGAGGTGTATTACCCGCGACCGGAGCTTTGCACCGACAACGGCGCGATGATCGCCTACGCCGGTTACATCCGATTACGCGCCGGGCACCACGACGACATGGGCTTCAACGCGCGGCCACGCTGGGCGCTGACCGAGCTTAGTGCG
>CAZCAK010000268.1:0-3093 GCA_964496605.1 uncultured Acidiferrobacteraceae bacterium
GCCACAATTGTGTGAACGGTATTGCGCCGAACGTGCGCTGGGCCGGCGCCGGTGCGGTGGCTGCGACATAGGTGAAGTTATTCGTGAGGAAAAATGGATTGGTCACGATGTCAAAGAATCGTGGGGACTGCGCATTAGTGCTGCGCAGCCAGAGGCGTCCGCCGATCGCGATTGCATCACCGAGGCTATCCCAGGTTCCGATGGCGGCGGTGCCAATGCCGTAGCGCATTGAACGCGCATCGAGATAGCGTTGCGAGAGGCCCGGCGATACGTAAGCCATTTGACGCGCACGCACATCGCCGACGACACATACCGCGGTGTACAACTTAGCTTTTGGCTGCGACCACGAGAGGGCGGCAACGACGCCGCCTACAATCCCAATGATCGCGATGAGAGGGAGAATCCAAGAACCGCTTCGTGCCATGCATTGGATATAGTGCAGGCTGCTCCTGCCCGCAATGTCAGCCGGCGGAAAGTGCCGCTAATAAGCGCTCGCCGATCAGGCTGCGACGCCAGCTTTGCATTGCCGCGATATCGGTGTTGCCGCTTAATAGCCGCTCGAGATCTTTGCGCGTCGCGAGCAGGCTGGCGCTGATGCGATGTTCTGCGGCGGTATTGCGTACCACCGCGCTGAGATGGCTGAGCTGTTTGTTTTGCGCCGGATCCCAACGTGTAACCGCCGGCCATAGGCGCGTGGTCTCGTCGCCAGCGGCATGCTGCAAGACGTTAATGATGTCGCCCTGCCAGGGTTTAGACGCCGGCACATCCCGCACGAGCTCGGTGGGTGAGTTTGGAGGGTGCTGTGCGATGGTGAGGAGATCTTGATCGGTGATGATCCATGAGCGTGGCAAGTCGCGCGTGCGCGCGGTTTGCTCGCGCCATACTGCTAGGGCGCGCAGGCGATGCTGCGCCGCAGGCGGTAATAATTGTCCAGATTTAATGCGCAAATGCACCCGCTCCAAGGGTTGCGCGTAGAGCGTGCTATCACTAAGTCGGGCGCATTCCTCTTCCGCCCAAGGCATGCGTCCCGCCGCGATTAAATCGGCTCTTAGCTTTTCATACACCACGCGCAAATAACGTACGTCGTCCGCGGCATACGCCACCTGGTCCGCGCTTAGAGGTCGAGCGGCCCAATTCGTGCGGGTTTGAGTTTTCGGTAACACCTGGTCGGTGATTGCCTTGACCAAGTTACCGTAGCCGATTTGATCATCGAAGCCGAGAAACGCCGCGGCAACTTGTGTATCGAAGATCGCCGGCGGGGCATTGCCGCGTAGATCGAAGAAGAGCTCAATGTCCTGGCGCGCCGCGTGCAGGACCTTCAAAGGTCGCGGGCGATATAGCACATCGAGCAATGGCGCAACCTCCACTGCAAGCGGATCGATGATCCATATGGCGTCGGCGGTCGCAATTTGGACTAGGCATAGTTTTGCGAAATAAGTGCGCTCGCGCATAAATTCGGTGTCGAGCGCAATCCAATCGGCGATTTCGATTGCGGCAATGGCGCGGGCTAACGCCGGCGATGTCGCAACGTGTTCAATAAGCATGGGGCGCGAGTGTAGTGAGCGGGCGCGGGCACGGCAACAGACTAGAGCCTCGCCACAAACGCGGCTATGATTCGGCAAACACTCGAATCTGTGCCGCCTCCCCATGCTGACGATCCTCAAGATGTTTTTCGACGTCGCGTTTTTGCGCGGCAAACCGCAGGATATTCCGGCATCGAATGTCTTACTCGTGGTGACCATGTTGCTCGATGTGGCCACGACCTATTTTCTCGTGAGCCGCAGCATGGTCGGTGCCAGCCCGGTAGCGGTCGTCGGCCACACCCTGCTGATGGCGCTGTTGATTTATGTTGTATTGTGGTGGCGCGGTCGTCCGGCGCGTTTTCAACAAACCGCGAGTGCACTCTTCGGCAGCGGTATCGTCGTGACTGCCGTCGCGTTCGGTGCGATTCACCTATCGGGGCTGGCATTCGATCTGAACAACCCGAAATTCATGATGATGCTATGGCTCATTTCGCTGTGGGTGCTGGCCATCATTGCCCACGTATTACGTCATGCCCTGGAAGTCTCGATGGGTATGGCGATATTAATTACCATCGGAGTCGGTTTCGTGCGTAGCCTACTGATGCTGGCACTACCATTGAATTGAATATGCATATTCATATTGTTGGCATCGGCGGTACCTTCATGGGCGGCGTGGCTCTGTTGGCGCGCGCGCTCGGTCATCGGGTCACCGGCTCTGATATGAAGATTTATCCGCCGATGAGTACCCAGTTGGCGGCACAAGGCATCGATGTCGCGGAAGGCTACCGACCGGAAAATCTGTTACCCCATCCGGATCTCGTCATTGTCGGCAACGCCATGTCGCGCGGTAATCCCGAGGTCGAAGCCGTGCTTGAACAAGGCTTACGCTACACCTCCGGGGCACAATGGCTGGCGGACTTCGTGCTGCCGGAGCGCTGGGTGCTGGCAGTGGCCGGCACGCATGGCAAAACGACCACCAGCAGTATCCTCGCCTGGATTCTGGAGTATGCCGGCCTCAAGCCCGGCTTCTTAATCGGTGGCATCCCGGAAAATTTCGGTGTGTCGGCGCGACTCGGCACGCCGCCGTTTTTTGTGGTTGAAGCCGACGAGTACGATACGGCGTTTTTCGATAAGCGCTCCAAGTTTGTACACTATCGTCCGCGCACCGCGATTTTAAATAATCTCGAATTCGATCATGCGGACATCTTCCCCGATCTTGAGGCGATTAAACGGCAATTCCATCATTTAGTCCGCACCGTCCCGCGCAACGGTCTACTCGTGGTCAATGGCGCTGAGGCATCGCTTGCGGACGTGCTTGCCCGAGGTTGCTGGACGCCGGTGGAGTATTTTCTAGGCAAAGCAGGCTGGCAAGCCACGCCCTCCCAGGCGGACGCGACCGTGTTTCGGCTAACGCCCCCCGGCGGTCCGGCCTTGGAAGTGAAGTGGTCGGTGTTGGGCGAACATAATATGTGGAATGCCGTTGCCGCAATTGCGGCAGCACGTCATGCTGGGGTCGCGCCGGCTACAGCGGCGGCGGCGTTAGCCTCGTTTGTAAGTGTGAAGCGCCGCT
>CAZCAK010000269.1:0-3086 GCA_964496605.1 uncultured Acidiferrobacteraceae bacterium
AGATCTTTTGGCCATAGATCTAGACCGAGTACGACTTTCTCTCGATTGGACAAGGCGCCGACAAAGCGGCGCAGCGGCGGTGGATAGCGCTTCACCAGCGTTGGCGCCGCGATGATATCTTCGCGCACGGCCGCCTGCGGTTCGCGATAAAGATCGACGATTTCAAGATCGTAGCGATCCGGTAACAACTCTTCGCAGAGGCGGCGCACGTTCGCAACCGCGGCCAGCGAATGTTCCGTGGCGCCGGTAATGTAAAGCGATAAGGCATAGCGCTGGTATTGATCGCGACTAGTCCGACCGCGTGGTGTTTTGCGCGCATGTCCGCGTCCTTTCGTCGATATCGTGCGTGAAGTTTTCTTTCCGCGTTTGCGTTGTCGTCTGCGACCAGGCGGCATGATCTCAGCGACTCGGAAGCAGCTGTAGTCCGACGAGTACGCGCTCGGTGTTGGAAAGGTCGCCAATAATCTTACGGACCGGATGCGGCAGACGTCGGACTAACGTCGGTACCGCAACAATCTGATCGCCGCTAGCCAATTTCGGATTGCGCAGAAGATCGACGACTTCAATGCGATAGCGGCCGGCAAGATGCTCCTCGCACATGCGCTTGAGGTTTGCGAATGCGGCAATCGATTTCGGAGTTTGTCCGGCTACGTATAAGCGCAGCTGCCATTGCTCGGGTTTTGTTCGAGTGCGCGCGCCGCGCGCCGCGGTTTTGGATTTACTCGCAGCTGCCCTGCCGCGTCGCGCAGTGACCGCCGCGCGTTTTTTAACCGCCATGGGCAGTGCGTCCATTGGATCTCCGTCGCTGTTGTGTAGTCTTGAGGGTGCGTGTCGCGATCGATGCCGCAATTGGATCGTCGCCGAGCAGGTGCACGCCGCCCGGTCCAATCGAAAACGTACGGATAGCGTTCGAATGCGGCATGCCGCGTGATTTTAAAATGTACAAACTGCGCTGGCGTAGGCCTTGGACTTCGGTATCGCGTAGCAATAACCAGGTATCCATGATCGACGACACGCTGGCATCGACCTGGTCGGGCAGGTGCTGTGTGCCGCTGCTTAAACTGGTGAGCAGCGTCGTGATGCTGCGCCCTTTGAGCATATCGATGAGACGCATGAGTGTTAGCTTCACTTCCAGCTCGCTGCCGACCGAAATGAAATTGGTCATCGGGTCGACGATGACGATTTGCGGATCAAACTCGGCGATAAGCTTGTACATGACCGCGAGATGCATCTCCAGGCCGTAAAACGTCGGACGTACGCTATGGATGCGCAGCGTCTTATTTTTCATATAGCGGTCGAGGCGAATGCCGACCGAGCGCATATTGCGCGCGATTTGGTCCTTCGACTCTTCGAACGCGAAATACAGCACCCGCTCGCCCCGCCGGCAGGCGGCCTCGGCGAAGTGTGCGGCGAAGGTCGTCTTGCCGGTGCCGGCGGTGCCGGAGATCAAGACGCTACTGCCGCGATAGAAGCCACGACCGCCGAACATGGCGTCGAGACCGCGAATACCAGTGGGGACGCGCTCTTGGCTCGCGGGATGATCCAAGGTCATAGACGTGACCGGTAAAACCGAGAAGCCGCGGTTGTCGATTAGGAAGGGGTATTCGTTGGTGCCGTGTGCCGAGCCGCGATACTTCACGATGCGCAACCGTCGCGTCGACATCTGCTCCGAGACGCGGTGATCGAGCAGGATTACACAATCGGAAATATATTCCTCCATGCCGTAGCGGGTGAGCGCACCGTCGCCGCGTTCCGCGGTCACGATGGCGGTCACACCGCGCTGTTTTAGCCAGCGGAATAGGCGTCGCAGTTCCGAACGTAGTGTCGCAATATCGGAAAAGCCGCTGAATAAAACCTCCAGCGTGTCCAATACCACGCGCTTGGCGCGCACCTGGTCAATCGCCTGACCGAGGCGGACGAACAGGCCTTCGAGGTCGTAGGGGCCGGTTTCTTCGATCTCGGCGCGATCGATGTGGACATAATCGACTAGCAATTTGCGTTGTGCCACCAGCCGATTGAGGTCGTAACCGATCGCGGCGACGTTCTGGGTCAACTCCTCCGCGGTTTCTTCAAACGCGAGGAATACCCCCGCCTCGTTATAGCGCTCGACGCCTTGTACTAGAAATTCCATGCCGAAAAGGGTTTTGCCGCAACCGGCGGAGCCACATACCAGGGTGGGTCGTCCATGCGGCAGGCCGCCGCGGGTAATTTCATCAAGGCCAGCAATGCCGGTCGGAGTTTTGCGCAAATCGTCACCGCCGGCGTGAATAATGGTTTTACTCATGCACGCAAATTTTGGTCAGAACATAAAAAAGAGCGGACCGGATCCGCTCGCGACGGGGCATTTTTTAATCGATTGCACAGCTGACTTCAAGCCGAGGATGCGGTAGTTTCTCCGACTTTGGTCGGAGGAAAAACGAAATGACCGCGAGCGAGCGCGCGCAAATGCTGATTGAGGCCTTGCCCTATATCCAGGCGTTTCAGGGTAAGACCATCGTCGTGAAATACGGCGGCAACGCCATGGTCGACGCGCAATTGAAAGAGAGCTTCGCGCGTGACATCGTGCTACTGAAATTGGTCGGTATGAACCCGGTAGTGGTGCACGGCGGCGGCCCGCAAATCGGTAAGCTGCTGGAGCGCATTGGCAAGCAAAGCGAGTTTGTGCAGGGCATGCGTGTGACCGATCGCGAAACCATGGACGTCGTTGAAATGGTACTTGGCGGCTTGGTCAATAAGGAAATCGTATCCTTGATCAATCGCCAGGGTGGCAAGGCGGTCGGCCTGACTGGCAAGGACGGCAGCTTCATTCGCGCGCGCAAGATGTATGTCAAAGGCAAGGATGAGAAATTCGCCGACGAGATTATCGATATCGGGCACGTCGGCGAGGTCAGTAGCATCGATCCGGAGCTGGTGTCCCTGCTCGATACGCGTAAATTCATACCGGTCGTTGCGCCGATTGGCGTCGGCGAGGAAGATGGTCGGCGTGTTGCGCGGCTCGACGCGGCGGAACTGGTTCGCACTTCCATCGGCGTTCCGGGTGCCGGCGAAGCCCGGGATGGGATCGATGTTGTCGGCCGGCAGCGGGC
>CAZCAK010000270.1:0-3081 GCA_964496605.1 uncultured Acidiferrobacteraceae bacterium
ATCTGTTTTACCATCGTTGGCGACAGCTTATTGCTCGCGATAAAGAGATGGTCTGGCACCGGCGGCATCGGCGCCAGCACACGCAGACCCTTCGCGGCGTATTCCTGAAATACTTCCTCCTTGACGGCGCCGGCATCGTAGTCACCGGACAATACCGCCAGCACGACATTCTTGTGTGCACCGAGCGTGCCGCGATACGCCAAGGCGTTCTCGGGCACGCCGGCCTTCTGTAACATGTATTTCGGCAAGACGGCGCTCATCGTTGACTCCGGATCCCCAAACGCAAAACGTTTACCACGAAGCTCGCTTAAGGTACGTAGCGGACTATCTTGACGCACAATAAATACGCCGCGCAGATACGGTTGGCCGTTGATTTCCTGACGCGCCAATAGGGGTTTAGGTCCAAACTTTTTGACCATACGGACATAAGGCACCGGGCCGATGTAGGCGAGATCGGCGCTATCGGTACCGACCGCCTGCATATGCTCTGCATAATTGCGGCCGACGCGAACTTCGATGTGCCGTCGGATGACTTGGGCGAGGTCAGCGGCCAGTGGGCCAAAGCGTGTCATGATTTCGTCGCGCGGGAGATAGGGATGCACCGCTAACACTAGTGGCCGGTCGTCCGCCGATGCCGGGCCGATGAGTGCCACGGCGCCGGTCAATAGCAGTACTACGACGCGTCTTACGATTCGATCCATGATGCCTCCAATGCCGGTCTAAAAGCAGTTGCTAATGCGAATGCCAATATCGCCGGTCGCTCTAGGCGCGCGCGGCGGTTTTACGCTACGCTCCTTTCTATGAACCTGCAAAGTTCCGTTGCGAACTTGAACCAGGGTAACGCAGCGGTGTCGCGCAATCGATATGTATTGGCTCAGATTGCGATCGGCGCGGTGTTAATCCTATTCGGACTCGAGGTGATGTTCGGCTGGTGGCTTCATGTGGCCACAATGGTGCAGCCGGTTTCCGGCTCGACCGCTGTGGCCTTCAACACCGCCTTGTGTTTTAGCTTCATCGGCATGGCGATCCTCGCGCCATTCTTCTCCGAGCGCCGTACGCCGACGGTTCAAGCCATCGTCGGCGGCGCCATATTCCTCCTGACGACGACCATATTGGTCGAAAATCTGTGGGACCTCGACCTCGGTATCGACCAAGCCGATCTGCATCGTTGGATTAACGACGGCAGTCCGCGTCCGGGTCGTGTCGCGCCAAACACCGCGATCGCGCTGATGCTTGCCGGTGCGACATTGCTATCGATGCGTTATCTGAAAGCCAAGCATGCGCGGCGTACCGTACCTACTTTAATTGGTGCAGTCGCAGTGGTGGGCGCGAGCGGGGTGATCGGTTATTTGCTGAATTTGGAAGCGCTGTATCGGTGGTATCAATTCAATCGCATGGCCTTGCCGACCGCGATGGGCTTGGTGACCACGAGTATCGGCCTGTGGACGCTCCAACGCGGCGCCACTTGGTACGGCGAACGCGCCCGGCGCCCCGACAAGCACATCGTTTTTGTCGCCAGCGCCTTATTCGTTTCGATCGCGCTCATAGCCGGTATGACGGTGTTCGTGACGCTGCAAAAAGGCAATGAGGCGATGCTCGCCGATAGTCTGCGGCAGACGCTGAATCATCGTACCGATTTGCTTCAATCAGAAATCGAGCAGGGCCAGGCAATTTTGATCTCGGTGGCGACACGGCCGTCCCTGATCAATGCCGTGCAACGCTTAAAGGCGAACAGGAGCGATAACGCCGCGCACCAGGCATTCGATACCGCAATACAAAGCCTCGGCTTATTGCGGTTATCGGCGATTGCGGTTTACGACGCCCAAGGACACGAGCTCGCCAGACGCGGCGAATTCGTAGCAGATCCGGAATTACGTCTGCCACTACGTGGTTACGACGGCTACTTATTGTCGCGCGGCGTGTATTACATGGATATACGCGGGCCATTGATGCAAGGCGCACAGACCGTGGGTCAGGTGATGCTCGAGATGCCGTTACCGGCGGCGAATAAATTATTGCGCGACGATCGCCGTGTCGGCGATACCGAAGAAATGCTGGTATGTGGCCCGAGCGCGGACAAAATCCGTTGCTTTCCGACGCAGGTGACATCGAAGCCGATTGTCTTGGCGCACTACAATAGCCAGGGCCGGCGTTTCCCAATTAGCCTTGCGCTTGCCGGCGAGAGCGGTGTCAGTACCGTCATTCGCGATTATCAGCGCCACAATGTCATCGCCGCGTACGGACCGATCGGCAGCTTCGGTTTGGGTATGGTGGTCAAGATCGATAGCAGCGAATTTTACAGCGATATCCGCAGCCAAATTCAAAATGTATTGCCGCTATTATTCGCCTTGGTTATCGGCGGCACGCTCATTATGAGCTCGCGCCTTAAACCACTGACCGCGCGCTTGGTGGACTCGGAACGCAAGGCGATCGAAGGCGCGCACCTGGTGGAGGAAAAGGAGCGTCGGCTGCGCGCGATTGTCGATAATGTCGCCGAGGGCATCGTATCTATTGACGAGCGCGGCATCATACAGAGCTTTAATCCATCGGCGGCAGAGATGTTCGGTTATCGACCAGACGAAGTTATCGGCAGCGATGTGCGCATCCTGATGCCGGAATCGCTGCGCAGTTCGCACGAGGACGGGATGCGACGTTATATCGCGACCGGCGAGAGGCATCTCATCGGCCGCGGCTGGGTCGAGATGCCGGGACTACGGAAGGATGGCACCGTGATCGCCATGGAAATTTCACTCGCGGAAATTCGCCTCGATGGTCACCGCAGTTTCGTCGGCATGATGCGCGATATCACCGAACGCAAGGCGGCGCAGGAGCGTCTGGAATACATGGCGCAGCACGATGCGCTCACCGACTTGCCGAATCGGCCGCTGTTCTACGATCGCTTACAGCAAGCTATGACACGCGCGCGCCGCAATAAGCAATTGGTCGCGCTCATGTATCTCGACATCGATCACTTCAAAGAAATCAACGATCGCTTGGGCCACGACGCCGGCGATGTACTATTGCGCGATTTCGCCGCGCGTTTGCGCGCGGCGGTGCGCGCCGTCGATACCGTCGCGCGTC
>CAZCAK010000271.1:0-3079 GCA_964496605.1 uncultured Acidiferrobacteraceae bacterium
ATCAGGTGTATGTCATGTTTCGCGGGCGACTCAAGCGCTTGGAATTCGCGCCGGGATCGGAGAGCCTCGAGGTCGCCTTATACGCCGAGGCGGATATTCCTTGGGACGACTTGGCATTTCCGGTGGTGCGCGAAACCTTGAAGCTTTATTTTGCCGATCGCCGCGCTGGGACATTTCGCCAACACCTGGGCGATATCACGCGCATTGACGGCGGACAAGAGCCGCGTTATCGCGTGCGCATGTTAGAGTCGACGATTTAACGGGAGGTAATAACAATGAAACACATTGGGTCGGTCTTGACCGGTATTTGGTTGCTCATGACCGGTGTCATTCAATTATTCCATCTGCATTTTCACGGTCTGCCGCTGATCATGGGTATTCTCGCCATGATTGCCGGTGTGTTAATGGTTGTGCGTCACTAACTAAACCAATCTTAAGCCGCAGTCTTATTGAACGACGCGTTCGCTCGGCGCCGCCGGCGTGCGCGGCGCATAATGCTCTTCGATATAGCGTGCGACGATCGCCTGAAACTCTTGTGCAATCTGATTGCCTTTAAGCGTCAGCGCTTTTTGACCGTCGATGTACACCGGTGCCACCGGAATTTCGCCGGTGCCCGGTAGGCTAATGCCGATGTTGGCATTTTTGCTTTCGCCGGGACCGTTTACCACACAACCCATGACCGCGAGCGTCATGTTTTCTACGCCGACATAGCGTTCGCGCCAGCGTGGCATCTCGGCGCGTAAATAATCTTGGATTTGTTGCGCCAGCTCCTGAAAGAAGGTGCTGGTAGTGCGCCCGCAGCCGGGACAGGCGACGACCATCGGTGTGAACGCGCGCAGCCCCATAGTCTGCAAAATCTCCTGCGCCACGATGACTTCTTTGGTGCGATCGCCGCCGGGATCGGGCGTCAGGGAAATGCGAATCGTGTCGCCGATACCTTCTTGCAATAACACTGCGAGCCCGGCGGTCGAGGCGACGATGCCTTTCGATCCCATGCCGGCCTCGGTGAGACCTAAGTGCAGCGCGTAATCGCAGCGCGCCGCGAGGTCGCGGTACACCGCGATCAAGTCCTGCACATTGCTCACCTTGCACGAGATGACGATCTTGTCGCGACCGAGCCCGAGGTGTTCGGCTTGCTCTGCGCTATCGAGTGCCGAGCGCACCAAGGCCTCGCGCGTCACCGCCGCGGCGTCGAGCGGTTGTGCGCGTTTCGCATTTTCGTCCATGAGGCGCACCACCAGCTCCTGATCGAGGCTGCCCCAATTCACGCCGATGCGCACCGGTTTATCGTATTGGCAGGCGATTTCGATCAAGGTCGCGAACTGCGCGTCGCGTTTTTCGCCGCGACCGACGTTGCCCGGATTGATACGGTATTTCGCCAGCGCCTGCGCGCATGCGGGAAATTGTTTTAGTAATTTGTGACCATTGAAGTGAAAGTCGCCGACGAGGGGAACGTTCAGTCCCATTTGTTCCAGGCGCGCGCGAATCGCCGGCACTGCGCGCGCAGCCTCGGCGCTATTCACGGTGATGCGTACGATTTCGGAACCGGCCTTGTAAAGTTGCGCCACTTGAATCGCGGTCGCGACTTCGTCGGCGGTGTCGGTGTTGGTCATGGATTGCACCACGATCGGCGCACCGCCGCCAATGGTGACGTTACCGACGCGCACGCCGACGCTGCGTCGTCGGGCGGAGAGGGGAGTATGGTTCGACATGGCGCTCATCGATTGCGGCGCCCATCATAGCCTATTTAGCGACTCCCCAGAATCGTTAGCGTGATACGTGATTTGCACCCATGGCCTGGGCGCGCGCCAATGCCGCGGCCGCATCGACGACCAGACGTTCGGCGGCGACGAAGGCGCCAAGCTGCACGACGCCGATGGCGACGGTCACGGGCGGTAATATGCATTCGTTCGGAATGACTATTGAGGTATGGGCGATGGCCTCGCGTATGTGATCGGCGGCGACCAAGGCGCCTTCGATATCGGTGTCGGGTAGTAACACGGCAAAGCGATCGCCGCCCAGTCGCGCGATGATATCGGTCGGGCGGCAGTCGCGGCGCAGCACTTCAGCGACGCTGTAAATCGCCTGATCGCCGGCAAGCGTACCAAATTGGCGATTGACCTCCTCCAATTTATCGATGTCGAGAATCGCCAGGGATAACGGCTTATGGTCCATGGCGCTGCGCATCATTTGGCGCCCGAGGATTTCCTCGAACGCGCGCTGATGATGCAGACCGGTGAGTTGATCGGTATGCGCCGCGCGTTGATATTGTTTTCGCAGCTGCACGCCCTCGTCGCTGCCGTCGGCGCGACGCATGCCGGTGGTCAGGCGCAGAATGAAATTGCACGCGGCGGTATGTGAGGCATTGATCAGTTCCAGGAAATGCGCCTCGTCGATCGCGAACAACCGTGTCGCGGTCTCGGCGACGACGAAGTGTACATAGGGTTTATGGTCCAGCACCGCGGCCTCGCCGACGCAATCGCCGGCTTCGACGAAGCGCACGACGCCGCCGTCGCGAGTCGTGCGTATGCTCAGGCGACCTTCAATCACGCCGTAGAGGCGATGATCCGGTTTCCCGGGGCTCGCGAGCACCTCGCCGCTGCGCAATTCGCACAGCGTGCAATTCTTTAAAATGCCTTCAACAGTTTCCAGTTCGACGCCGCGCAGTAAGTCGAGCGCGGCATAGTCGGCGCGATGTATATCTTTAGTTACGGCGGCGTGAGTCGTCATGGTTGTGTCCCCCACCACAAACGTGCACAAGCTATGCCGCGGCACTATCGACTTTGGTCATGCTAAGATCGCGCGTCCTTTATTGTCCTCAATCAATACGATGCCGATCGATGTTGCCGCCGCGGTCATTCAGAACGCCGCTGGCCAAGTCCTGTTAAGCTGCCGTCCAGCGCATGTGCCCTATGCCGGTTATTGGGAGTTTCCCGGTGGCAAATTCGAGCCCGGAGAGGACGCGGCGACGTGTCTGCGGCGCGAATTGCACGAGGAGCTCGGGATCGAGGTTACGGATATCTACCCCTGGCTCGAGCGGGTCTATGCCTATCCGGAAAAAACCGTACGCCTGCATTTT
>CAZCAK010000272.1:0-3065 GCA_964496605.1 uncultured Acidiferrobacteraceae bacterium
CCCATTAACTTTTTACGACCAGCTTGTTATTTTTTTTTCTTAGCCTTCGACTTCGACTTCGATTTTGCCGGTTTTTTCTTTGCAGCGACTTTCTTCTTCGGCGCAGGCTTCTTCTTCGCAGCCGATTTCTTTTTCATCGGCTTCTTGGCAGCGGCCTTCTTCTTTGGCGCCGCGGGCTTCTTCGCCGGTGCCTTCTTGGGTGCCGGCTTTTTCGGCGCGGTGGCCGGCTTGGCTCCACCAGCGCTTGGCTTGGCTTCCGGTGTCTTGGCGGCTAAGGGGCGTAACTGGCCTTCGATGATATCGGTAACATTCTTGAAAATGTCGTTGATATTGCCGGTGCCGCGCACCGTACGCAATTTGCCTTGTGCCTTGTAATAAGAGATGAGCGGTGCCGTTTGACCTTCGTAAACCTGCAGGCGATTACGAATCGTCGCCTCGTTGTCGTCGGAACGTTGCTGCAAGGTGCCGCCGCATTTATCGCATTTGCCCGCCGCCTTCGACGGTGAGAAATAGATATTGTACATCTGGCCACACGAGGCACAGGTGCGTCGCCCGGTTAGGCGCTTGATCAAGACCTCGTTATCGACGTCGACCAATAAGGCCAGCTGCAGCGGTTGGCTCATGCGCGCCAACATCGCGTCCAGGGCCTGAGCCTGGGGGATGTTGCGCGGAAAACCATCGAGAATGAAACCGGACTTGGCGTCGGCCTTGCCTAACCGCTCTTGAATCATCCCGAGGACGACGTCGTCGGACACCAACTGTCCCGCGTCCATCGCCGCCTTTGCCTTTTTGCCAAGCTCGGTGCCGGCGGTGACGGCCGCCCGTAATAGATCGCCGGTCGAGATTTGTGGAATTTTATACTTTTCGACCAACAGCTTAGACTGCGTACCTTTGCCGGATCCCGGCGCTCCCAGTAGTACGATGCGCATGCTTGTTCTCGCTTTGGGTTGTGTGAAGACCCTGTTGACTTTTTACTTAAGCCCTACGGGCTGATGCGGCGGGTAAAGTACCTGTTGACTAAATCTGCGTCAATGTTTTTTACGGCGTTTACGACGCCGAAGCGTAGTCAGGCGATGAAGCCGCGTTCGATTTCGGGTACTCTACGCGCCTCGAAAAATCGAACCGCGATGAATTCCATATCCGATTTCACCGATAGCGAGCTTTGGATCGTGCGTGGCACGCTTAGGGGGTGTTCCGTCAAAGGCGTCGACCTTCAGCTTGCCGGCGGCGAACTCCGCTTCGAACCCGCTTCACCGGCGCTAAGCGCGGATCCGACCTTGTCTAGTCTAAGCGCTGCGCGAATTTCATTATTTCCACGCTCGGCGAAGCAAATACCGCAGCCAATTTTTTTCAGTGTGCGCGAACAATACGGCACCCATCGCGATCGTCTTACCGAATCCGTGACGGCCTTGCCGCATGTGCCGGCCGGTCACGCACGCGGCTCCCAATATTGAATCTAAAACCTAAGTCCTTACGGAGTTTTCATGGCAACCAGTAAAGTTAAAAATGCGTTCTACGCCCAATCCGGCGGCGTAACCGCTGTTATCAATGCCTCAGCCTGCGGCGTGCTAGAAACGGCGCGCAAATACAAAAACAAAATCGGCAAGGTCTACGCCGGCCGCAACGGCATCATCGGCGCCTTAACCGAGGACTTGATCGATACCAGCAAGGAGTCAGTGACTGCAGTGCGCGCCTTGCGTCATACCCCAGCGGGCGCCTTCGGTTCTTGCCGCTACAAATTGAAGGGCCTGGAGGAAAACAAGCTGCAATACGAGCGTCTGATCGAGGTGTTCAAGGCGCATAACATCGGCTACTTCTTTTACAACGGCGGTGGCGACTCGGCCGATACCTGTCTCAAGGTGTCGCAGATCTCAGAGAAAATGGGTTTTCCGATTCAAGCGGTGCACGTGCCGAAGACGGTCGATAACGATTTGCCGATTACCGACAATTGCCCTGGTTTTGGTTCGGTAGCAAAGTACATCGCGGTGTCGATTCGCGAGGCCAGCTTCGACGTGGCGTCCATGGCCAAGACCTCAACCAAGATTTTCGTGCTTGAGGCGATGGGCCGTCATGCCGGTTGGATTGCAGCCGCCGGCGGTTTAGCGGCGGAGAAGGCCGGCGATGCACCGCAAGTCATTTTGTTCCCGGAAGTCGTATTCGACGAAGAAAAATTCCTCGCGCGTGTCGATCAGTCGGTGAAAAAATACGGCTATTGCTCGATCGTAGTGTCGGAAGGCGTGAAAAACAAAGACGGTCAGTTCTTGGCCGAAGCCGGCGGCAAAGATGCCTTTGGGCACGCACAACTCGGCGGTGTCGCGCCGGTGGTGGCACAGCTGGTAAAAAATAAGCTTGGTTACAAATATCATTGGGCCGTTGCAGATTATCTACAGCGTGCGGCGCGCCACATCGCCGCCAAGGTCGACGTCGATCAGGCGTATGCGTTAGGTAAGGCGGCGGTAGAATTGGCAGTGAAGGGCCAGAACTCAGTCATGCCAACCGTGGTGCGCGTATCGACTAAACCCTACAAATGGAAGATCGGCGTCGCGAATCTGAAAGATGTCGCCAACGTCGAAAAGAAAATGCCGCGCGACTTCATTACCGAAGATGGCATGCATATCACGGCGAAATGCCGCAATTATTTGGCACCGCTGATTCAGGGCGAAGACTACCCGCCGTATAAAAACGGTTTACCGCAGTACGTCACGCTAAAGAACGTGGCGGTTAAGAAAAAATTGAAGGAGTTCAAGATCTAGCGAGGTAAGGGCGTGGCACCCGATAAGGGCGCGAACTGCTTCTAGTCTGGCCGGTTTCGGCGGGTTCCATAATCGGAATTCCGCCAAGCCGGTCCGTTGGAAGTGATGCGCGAAATGGCACGCGGCCGTCGATCGCTTGATTCGCGAATGTAAGCTCGATGAGATTTTCGGTTTGAACCAGGCAGCAAGTTCGAAGGCGGTTTAGTGATTAAACGCTGATCCGCCGACCAATAATCAGGGCCACTGAGAGGAGATGACGATGAGCACGGCGGTAGTGTTTGCACTCGGCTGCGGTATTGCAGCCATTATTTA
>CAZCAK010000273.1:0-3050 GCA_964496605.1 uncultured Acidiferrobacteraceae bacterium
CAATTTGTTTCATCGCGATACCGTGCCGTTAATTTATCAATATACCGGCGGCATCCCGCGCCTGATCAATACCCTGTGCGACACCGCCATGATGTGCGCCTTTGCCGACGATCAGGCCGAGATCACGCGCGAGACCTTGGTCAACGCCATCACCGAATTGCAATGGCCGTTATATAGTCGTCGTATGCGCAGCCCGCGTGCGCGCAGTACAAAATTGCCCCAAAGCGTTGCCGCCGATAGCACCAGTCCGCAGGCCGCGAACACCGCGAAGCCAGTCGCCAAGGCGGCGCGTATCGCCACCGGCGGCAGCCTCGACGCACAAGAAGCGGTACTCGTAAAGACCTTAAGCGGTCTCGCCGCACGGATGGAAACCATTGAGCGCCTGCTGGCGCGCGCAGTCGAGGTATTGCAAGAGCGGCGCGAACGTAAGTTGTCGATCCGCCTCGGGCGTGCGCAATTGGCGCAAGTAGTGAAGCAATTAAATCATCTTGGTATTAAGGGCGAGGCCCCGAGGTCATAATATGTGTGGCGTGGCGGGAATTCTCGATCTTAAAGGCACGCGCAGTCCAAACCCCGCGGAGCTGCGCCGCATGATCGAGGCGCTGCATCATCGCGGCCCCGATGGTTTCGGTTTCCATCTCGATGGGCCGATCGGATTGGCGCATGCACGGCTTAGCATCATCGATCTTGCTGGCGGTTGGCAGCCGATTCATAACGAAGACCGCAGTGTGTTCGTAGTATTCAACGGCGAGATCTTCAATTACATCGAATTGCGCCGCGATCTGGAATTGCAGGGGCATCGCTTCTACACCCAGTCAGACACTGAAGTGATCGTGCATTTATACGAACAGCACGGTCTCGACTTCTTGCAATATCTAAACGGCCAATTCGCGTTGGCACTGTGGGATGCGCGCCGTGCGCGTCTAGTGTTGGCGCGCGACCGTGTCGGTATCCGTCCCTTATTTTATACCGAGGCGGCGGGGCGTATTGCCTTCGCATCGGAAGTTAAGGCCTTATTCGCATTACCCGAGATGCCGCGCGCCTTGAACGCGCAGGCCCTGGGCGAGTTATTCACCTATTGGTCGCCGCTGGCACCGCATAGCGTATTCGAAGGGATATCGGTGTTGCCGCCGGGCCATATGCTCACCTTCGAGCGTGGTCGGCGTGAATTGCGCTGCTATTGGGATTGGTCGTTCCCGCCGCGCGAACATGTCGATAGCCGTAGTATCGAGGAATGCCTCGAAGGCCTGCGCGAACGTCTAGTGCGTGCGGTGCGGTTGCAAGTTCGCGCCGATGTTCCGGTCGGCGCCTACCTCAGTGGTGGCCTCGACTCGTCGCTGATCGCGGCCTTGTTGAAGCGTTACACCGATGTCCCGCTGCGCACGTTCTCAATTCGTTTTGCCGACGACGCGTTCGACGAGAGCACCTATCAACGTGAAATGGTGCGCCATCTCGGCACCGAACACACTGAATTACTATGCCGCGCATCGGATATCGCACGGGCATTTCCGCAGACCGTGTGGCACGCCGAGTCGCCGCTGCTGCGCACCGCACCGACGCCGTTGATGTTGCTTGCGGGGCATGTACGCGAGGCCGGATATAAGGTCGTGCTCACCGGCGAAGGCGCCGACGAAGTCATGGCGGGATACGATATCTTCAAGGAAGGCAAGATTCGCCGCTTCTGGGCGCACGATGTGCGTTCGCAAGTGCGCCCACGGCTATTTGCGCGCCTCTACGGCTATTTGGAAAATTCGCCGACTGCGGCTGCCGCCTATGCGCAACGGTTTTTCGGACAAGGCATGGAGCATGCGCAACGGCCGTATTTCGCGCACATTCCGCGTTGGCTCACCACCCGACGCACCTGGCAGTTCTTTAGCCCCGCGCTTGCGGCGCAATTGCAAGAATGGGATCCGCTGCGTGCGATCGATGCGCAATTGCCCGTGTCGATCGGTCATTGGCGCGGCTTATCGCAAGATCAATATATCGAGGCGCATACCTTGCTCTCAGGTTATCTGCTGTGCTCGCAAGGCGATCGCATGGCCATGGCACATTCCATCGAGGGCCGGTTCCCGTTCCTCGATCACGATGTGATCGAGTACTGCAACGCCTTGCCGACGCGCATGAAATTGCACGGTCTCACGGAGAAGTTTTTGCTGAAGCGCCTGGCCGCAGATCTATTGCCGGCAACGATTCATCAGCGGGTGAAGCAACCGTATCGCGCGCCCGATGCCAAGAGCTTTTTCGACAATGGCGTGCCGGTGGAGTATGTCGGCGATTTGTTTAGCGAATCGCGCATACGCGCCGCCGGCTACTTCGATCCGAATCTCACGCGACGCCTATTGCAAAAATGCCGCGACGGGCGCGCGATTGGGTTTAGCGACAATATGGCGTTCATGGGAATTTTATCGACGATGTTGGTCGACAGCCTCTTTGTGCGCGGTGAGTCCCTGCCGCACGCAGAGGCCGTAGTCGATCTGGCGGCGCAGGCGCAGGCGGTATAAGCAGGCACAGGTGTAGCTGGAAAACAAGGACTAAATGGGGATAGTGGCAAGGATGCCGCCCATGCCAAGATCGAAACGGTCGTGTCGGCCTCAGCGGTTGTGTTCGCTGGTCGAGCCGTGTCGGTAATGAGCTGGGCGACGATGAAAAGGAGCGAGTATGAAAAGCATGCGGACGCAAATTCGCAATTTCATAAGAGAAAATATGCTGCTCGGCGCGGAACGCGAGTTTGACGATCAGGCCTCGTTTCTCGACCTCGGGATTATCGACTCTACCGGTGTGATCGAGCTGATCGCGTTTGTTGAAGAGACGTTCCACATAGAAGTCGAGGACGATGAGATCGTGCCAGAGAATTTCGACAGCGTCGCCGCGTTGGAAATGTATGTCATGCGCAAGATCGCGGTGCAGCCCAAAAGTCTCAGTGCCTAGCGAAGCTGGTATTCCGAATGAGTTATCCGATTAAACGCACGCTCGTTATTCTATTTCATTTTCTGACTTGGCCCCTGGCATTGCCGGCGCGCGTGCTTTACCGCGTCTTCGGCAGCTACGGT
>CAZCAK010000274.1:0-3049 GCA_964496605.1 uncultured Acidiferrobacteraceae bacterium
GCTCGAGGCGATGGAGCGCGCCGGCATCGAACACGGGCTCGCGCCCGATATCGCGCGCGCCTTGAGCCTACAAACCGCACTCGGTGCCGCGACCATGGCGGCACAAGGTACCGAAGCACCGGCAGTATTGCGTGCGCGCGTGACATCGCCCGGCGGCACCACCGAACGGGCGCTGCAAGTCATGGGGCAAGACAATGGCGCGATCGATACACTAATGAGCCGCGCCATTGCCGCCGCCACCGAGCGCGCGCGCGAATTGGCGCAGCAGTTCGGTCGCGACGATTCATCGAACGGAAAATAAATAAACGGGAGTCTTATGGGTAATTTTTTCACGCAAGCCGGCAGTCTCGTCGTTGAAACGATCTTCAGCCTATTCGTCGTTACGGTGCTACTGCGCTTCCTGTTACAAGTCGTACGCGCCGATTTCTACAACCCGTTTTCGCAATTCGTGGTGCGTTTGAGCAATCCGTTGCTCTTACCGCTGCGGCGCATCATCCCCGGCTTCGGCGGCATCGACTTCGCGTCGGTGGTGTTGCTATTGGTGCTTCAAACCGTCAAATTAATTTTACTGGCGCTGCTCAGCGGCCTCACACCGCAACCGGTGGCGGTGGCAATCATCGTCGTCGCGAGCCTGTTAGAGCTGACATTATGGATTTTCATCATCGCGGTGTTCGTGCGCGTCATCGGCAGCTGGTTTAATCCCTACGGCGGGCATCCACTCATGGATTTGTTGACCAGCCTCACCGAACCCCTCATGCGCCCGGCGCGCCGCTGGATCCCCCCGATCTCCGGCATCGACTTATCGCCAATCGCAGTATTGCTGTTCCTGCAGATTCTTCTATTACTTTTGGCTAATGTCGTACCCCGTCTCGGCTAAGAGACCGCCGCGCACTACATCGATTGGCCTAGGTTTTGCTTAGATCTTGGCAAGTCCCGCACCAGGGAAGCGAGCCAGCCATGCCTACCGCCGGTAACATTGTTAAGAATGCCGAAACCCACCCCGCCGCGGGCGCCGCGAATAACGTCGTGCGCGCCGATTTCGGTCGGCGCCTGCACGAATATCACCAGTGGCGCCACGATCTATTTCAGGTGCTGCAGGAATACCAGACCTGGATCGAACAGCACGGCCTAAGCGAAGGCGGCCAAGAAGACCTGCAAATTTACGAACTCATGGAGCAGCTGCGCAGCGACAAATTGGTCGTGGCATTGGTCGGCGAGTTCTCGCGCGGCAAAACCGAATTAATCAACGCGATCTTTTTTGCGGACTATAAACAGCGCCTGCTGCCCTCCGCCGCCGGCCGCACCACCATGTGCCCGACCGAACTGCAATACGATGCTAAGCTCGATCCCTGCATTCGCTTATTACCGATCGAAACCCGCAAAACCTCGGTGACGATCAACGAATACAAGCGCACGCCGGTACATTGGAGCACGATACACATTCACAAATTGGATTCGCCGCAAGAAATTGCCGAGGCCTTCAGCGAAATTGTGAAGACCAAAAAGGTTAGCCTGCGCGAGGCGCACGAGCTTGGTCTGTATCACAAAGAAGGCGATGGCCCGATTTCGAATTCAGAGATGATCGAGGTGCCGGTATGGCGCCATGCGATCATCAACTTTCCCCATCCGTTATTGAAGCAAGGTCTGGTGATTCTCGATACGCCGGGGCTCAACGCGCTGGGTACCGAGCCGGAATTGACCATGAATCTATTGCCGCAGGCGCATGCGATTTTATTTATCCTCGCGGCCGATACCGGCGTTACCAAGACCGATCTCGATGTCTGGTCGCAACACGTTTGCCCGGCAACCGCGGCGAAACCGAACGCACGTCTGGCGTTGTTAAATAAAATCGACGCGCTGTGGGACGATTTGCAACCGCGCGAAGTCAGCGATGCGACGATCGCGCGCCAGGTGAATGAAGTCGCAAGCATTCTCGACCTCGATCCCGCCGCGGTGTTCCCGGTATCGGCACAAAAAGGCCTGCTCGGCAAAGTCAAAAAAGAAACTGATTTAATCCAACGCAGTGGTCTGAGTCGCATCGAGCAAAAGCTCGCGGGCGATGTGCTCGCGTCCAAGCAACAATTATTGCGCGATAAACTCGTGCGCGATCTCGGCGCACGTATCCGCGCCACCGGCGAATTGGTCGATACCAAGCTTAAATCGGTGAGCTATCAGATCGCCGAACTGAAGACACTCGGCAGCAAGAATCTGGACGAGATTCGCGCCACCATTGCTGAACTGCGCAAAGAGCGCGAACGCTACGACAAAGAGCTTATAAGTTTCCAAGCGACTCGCAGCGCCTTATCGAGCCGGGCGAAGGTGCTGATGAGCTATATGAATATGGCGGAGTTCGATCAGGTGATCAAACGTTCGCGCAAGGACATGCAGCAGAGCTGGACCACACGCGGTTTAAAGGAATCGATGGAGGTGCTGTTCGCCGGTATCGTCGAATTGATGGAGAAGGCAACGACGCATGCCAAAGATATCAAGGCGGCAGTAGAACAAAGCTACCACCGCTTCCATAAAGAATATGGCTTACCGGCGTTGGCACCGGCGGCGTTTGCGCTCGATAGCTATCGCGACGCGCTGCGCGAACTCGAGGCCCAAGCCGAGGCATTCCGTAATAGCGCCGCCATGACCATCACGGAGCAGCACTTCGTGATCAAAAAGTTTTTTACCACCATGGTCAGCCGTGCTCGCACGATTACCAACGAAGCGAACGAGTCGAGCAAGAATTGGTTCCGATCGATTATGCAGCCGGTCTCGGACCAAATCCTAGAGCACAAGAACGCGATGGATCGGCGCCTGGAAAATCTACGCAAAGCGCAGGAAAACCTCGACGGCTTGAGCACCAAGATCGCAGAAATGGAAGTGACCAAAAAAGATCTCGAGGCGCAGCGCGAACGTGTGAAACTGTTGGTGATGCGCCTGCAACGGCCGTTGAATTAATCGCACAGACTGCGACGCCATTACCGCTCGCGGCTCCCGCTTCGTAACATCGGTCCGACTTAATAAATCCCGGAGGGATTAAATCGAAATTATCGAACAT
>CAZCAK010000275.1:0-3030 GCA_964496605.1 uncultured Acidiferrobacteraceae bacterium
CGGGAGTAATGAAGCCAAAGCCCTTACTCTCGTCAAACCACTTTACCGTTCCTTTAATCATTGCAATAAAACCTCAAAAAAATGGGAAATAAAAAAATAATGTAGCCGTGTTTCTTACTGGGATTTCTGCGGAAAGAACTGCTAAAACATTCGGCGGGAATCGCGAGATCAGTCACTGCGGCCCGAGCACTCTACCTTGTTTGATTGGGAATAGCTAGCGAGCACAAGCTTGGTGCCAATTTGGCAAAACGAAGGCATCGTTGATGCGTCGCCTAATGCGTCGTGATGCGAATTAATTTATCGGCCCCCGACTCCGCACCCCAGACCTCGCCACGACGACCAAGAATTTGTCGCACCGATGCGTTGGCGCTGGGCAAGGCGACGACGGTGAATTTTTCCGTAGTCGGATCGAATTCGATCATCGCATTCGCGCCAAAATCCGACAGCCAGACATGGTCGCGCTCATCGACGTACACTGCGTAGGGCTGCGGCTGATCGCCGGGCAGACGCCATTCCTTCCATTGTTTGGTGGCCGGCGTGTAACGCGCCAACTGCGCGCCATGCCACTCGCTTACCCAAATATTATTTTTTGAGTCGGCCCAGACGCGACGTGCGCCCTGCCCCGACGTCGGCGGCGACAAGACTTCTGATCTGCCGGTTTTAGTATCAATGCGCGCGATATGCGAGCCGGCAAGCGAAGCGTAATAAACCGAGCCGTCCGGTGCGGTACAGATACCATAGGGACCGGCGCCGCCTGGCGCATCGAACACTGTGAGCCGTTTCGCGGTATCGGCGCTATGCGGATCGAGCTTGCCGTAAACACCGCTTTGGCCGGTAAACCACAGCACGCCCGCCTTATCAAAGGTCGCGGTATTGAGATTCGCCGCGGATTTTTCCGGCGGCAATGGAAAGATATCCACGCGCTGGGTTTTCGGATCGACACGCACTATCGCATTGAGGCCGCCGTCGGTGATCCACGGCGCGCCGTCGGGACCAACGATCACGCCGTGCGGCGCGGAATTTTTGCCGAGCGCGATCTCCTGGGTGCGACCGGTTTTAACATCGAGATAACCCAACGCGCCGCGTAGTTGCGCGGTGTACCACACACCGCCATCGACCGCGGGCGCGACATCGTGCGGATGAGAACCGCGCGGCACCGGATATTCGCGCACGCTCGCTGCCGCACCGACCGACGGCGCGGCGAACAAGGCCAATAGCGCGAGGACGAGTACCGCAATCTTATGCCGTCGGCGGTTCACGATTTACCGCCAAAAAGATCGTCGAGCTTTTTGCGGGCCGCATCCGCCGGATCGGCAGTGGCACGGTCGCCACCAAACAGGTCATTGAGCTGCGTCTTTGCAGCTCTGGCCTTGCCGTGCGCCGTCGCCTCGTAAGCCTGTGCCCGCGGTATAAAATACTCGCAGAAGTTTGCGCGCGCCTTTTCGAGTACTTCTTCTGCATCGTCTTCGCGACACTGCTTCGTAGCATTGCGATCGTAAAACCGACACAGCTTGCATACGTGTAAATACGCGCGGCAACTCGGACATTCGTCGAGACGCGCGAACGGCAGCGGCAACACCGCGAGACTGGCGCCGCATTGCCAACAGACGAGATCGGAACGCTCGTGGTTCATGCGCCGATTATGCGCCGCGGCGCCGAATGAAGCGAAGCGCCGAGCAAACTCGGCCTACAATGCGATATCGCGCGCGATATCGATTACGACGTTGGTGCGCTGATCTAATAGCACGATATCGGTGCCAATGCGTACGCGCACGTAATTCGCCGGTAACGGCGTGAGCTGACGCTCAAGATCGTACGGCAACGGCTCGCGCTGCAGCCCCGGCGGTAAGCGGTCACGTTTTGCCAAACCCGGAGGCAGATGACCTTGCCGCTTCGCGAGACCCGGCGGCATCTTCTTCTTGCCCGGTTGATGCGCGCGATAATAGTCGTGTATCACATCGCGGTCATGACTATTGATCGCGACCTGCACGCTGGCATTCGGACTTTGCACCGCGACTTGACCGGAGGTCATGCCCCCAGTGGCGCATGCCGCGAGCGAAGCCACGCACAATAACATCACCGCCGTCGATACCGAATTCCATCGCATAGAAGCCTCACGTTTGGGACCATTATTGAGTTGCATACAATTATTTCACCGCCTGTGGCAACACATAGCCGCCGTCGACTTCCTCGATTTCCAAGCGCGCATGCAGCGACGCAATCACAGGGCCGGAGTAACGCGTGAACGGCGCGGCGCATTGCGAACGCGCGGCATTAGCGTCTTCAATCGTCAAGGTGTCACGTAGCGGATAATGAAAGTGGCTAATGCTCGCGCCGCGCGCCGCCGACACGATCATGCCTTGCGGTTCGTCACGGCGCACACCGATCGCATCCTTGCGCCCGACCGGGATGACTTCGACATCGAGACCGCTCGCGTGTTTGCCGCGGCTCGTAATATTGATGAAGGCGAAACCGGCAGGGGCGCAGCCGTAATTCGCCAAATTGGCGCGCAGCGGCGCGCTCAAACCCATGGTATCGGTGGTCGTAGGATTGCAATTCACCGCGTGACCGCCGCCGTGGCTGGCGGCGATCTCACAATCTTGCACCAGCACTCGACGTCCGTGTTTCAGCGCGGCATCGAACCAGCGATATTCGAAATCCGCTTGATCTAACATCGCGCGCTCCAAGCCCTTCGCCTGCAGCGCTTTCGCCGTTGCCGTATCGGGGCCGGGACCGGCCTTCTTCGCCCAACGACCGAATTGAAACGCCAGCGGTCCGACATTGATTTCGTATTGGCGCGCCGCCTTTTGCTCGTCGGGATTGAGCACATCGTCCTTTTGCTGAATCAATTCGACCTTACCTTGCGGCAACTGAATAGTTGACGCCAGGCTCTTGCGATCGATGGTCACGAGCCCATTACAAATATCGTGCGCCAATTCGCCGTGCCAGCTGGTGAGTACGCGGATTTCGTTCGCGTCGACTTCAATGCGCTCAGCGGAACAATTGATCAGGGCCGGATGCCGCAGGATA
>CAZCAK010000276.1:0-2999 GCA_964496605.1 uncultured Acidiferrobacteraceae bacterium
CGTCTAAACGCGCGCCAAACTGCGTCCGGCCGAGCACACGCGCGAGCTCAGCGGCATGGCGCTTCGCGGCATAGACATAGGCCTGCACCTCGCACAAGGCGATGAGGCCTTGTGCCAATTCGCCCTGCTCGTCGAACACCGAATCGTGCGAGTCTTTCCAACCTTGATTCACCAAACCCTTGCTGGAATGCCGCAGATACTCGACGAATCCATCGCCGTCGGCATCGCCATAGTGGTCGATCCAGTGAAGTGCGAGCTCGATATTGGGCCACAGCGCCTCGATCAAGTGGCGATCGCCGGTGCGACGATGGTACGCGCCGGCCAACATAATAAAGAGCGGCGTTGAATCGACACTGCCGTAATAGCACTGAAACGGCACCTCGCCTAAGGCCGCCATTTCGCCCTTGCGCATCTCGTGCAAAATCTTGCCCGGCTCGGCGTCGCGCTCGGGATTCATCTCCTTGGCCTGATACGCCGCAAGAAAATTCAGCACGCCGCGCGCGAAACTCGGATCGATCCATAAATACTCCAACGCGGTAATGATCCCGTCGCGGCCGAATACTGTGCTGTACCAGGGCACACCGGCATAGGGATAGGCACCATGCTCGGTGTCGGTCACCATCATATGTAAATCGGTGCCGGAGCGTTCGATCCAGTTGTTAAACTGCGCGTTCGAGGTTTTGACGCGGCAACCGCCGGCCTTTCGCGCACCGAGATGATCCGCAAGCTCTTGCATCGCCGTATCGTGCGGTAATACGTGACGCGTTTCGTTCCCTACAAGACAGGCGGCGGTAACGCCAATCACCAACTCACTTTTGGGATCAAGCGTGATATCGAATTCAGCGGTATTGCCGTTGAGGCGTGATGGTGGCGCCGAAAAGCGTATTTCGGTATGCCGTACCAAGCCATCGAGCCCTTGATAGCCGAGACGTACGTAATCGGTTTCGACCGCACTGGGAAGACGCGAGCCGATGCGCGGGCGACGCATGCCGCGCAGTTGAAAGATGTCGGCGTAGTCGGCGTCGAATTGAATTGTGAGCAAGGCCTTCGTCTGCTCTAAACTGAAATTACAAATCCGTATACGTTCGTAGCAAACGCCGTTCCAGAGCAATTTCGCGCGAAACAAATGCAGCGTACCCTGTGTCAAAATCAGTTCGCCGTCGCGATAGGTATCGGGATTAGTAAGATCGACCGCGAGCAAGGAGTTGTCGCGCTTAATGGTCGAGCTTAACAACAATGGTCGCTCGCCATTGAGGCGCAAGTGGTAGTAGCACAAGAAACGTGTGCCCTCGTGCACAATGCCCTGTTGATCGCGCACCAAGGCGCCGATGTCACCGAAACGATCGAAGATGGCGAAGGTCTCGCCTTGCTTTAACACCCGCGTGCGATCATCGGCGCGATAAGGACTCGCCTCTATATGAAACGGATCTTCGCGCTGGACGACGTCGTTCATAGCGCCACGGCGCGCGCACGCGCCTGCCCCAGCGTGAGCGCCTGATAGACCGAAAGATAATCGTCGGCCATGCGTTGTGTACTAAAGCGTGTATCGAAGACTTTGCGGATTTTTAAACGACTGAGCGTATCGACCCGATCGAGCGCATCGACCGCGTCGGCGACGTCATTGACAATGAAGCCGGTGACGCCGTCTTCCAATACCTCCGGCACAGAACCGAGCGGGTATGCAATGGTTGGCGTGCCGCAGGCCATGGCCTCAATCATGACCAAACCAAACGGCTCCGGCCAATCGATGGGAAACAACATGGCGTAAGCATTGCCCAGGAATTCGTCCTTGGCACTACCGCCCACCTCACCGATGAACTCCACAAACGGCTCGTGCAACAACGGTTTAATTGACTCGTAATAATCGACGTCGTTTTTGTCGATTTTCGCTGCCACCTTGAGCGGCATACCAAAACGACGTGCGATCTCGATCGCAGGCTCAATGCCCTTTTCCGGCGAAATTCGTCCGAGAAATGCCAAATAAGAACCGGGATTCTCGCGCAGCGAATGCAGCGATTTCGGCAAGCCGTGATACACCGTCGCTTGCCAATTTAACCACGGCAGTGGACCACGCTGATTGTTCGAAATCGACACCGACGGTATTTCGCGGAACTCCTGAAACACTGGAAACAGATCTGGTAAATCCAATCGGCCGTGATGTGTATGTACCACCGCGGTGTCGTGTCGGCGCGAAAGTGGAAAGTGCTGATAGTCAGTGTGGAAGTGAATAATGTCGAACTCGCCGGCCTCCTGGAACACGCGCTCCAGCATCAACAGATGATAGGCGTTGGGATCGCGACACTGCGTGTCGGTCCGTAGCGAGCGGGCGCAAGGTGCACAAAGTCGGGCCCTGGTCACCGAATCGCCGCTGGCGAAGAGCGTCACCTGGTGCCCTTGGCGCACCAGCTCTTCGGTAAGATAAGACACCACCCGCTCGGTGCCGCCGTAACAACGCGGCGGTACGCTTTCGTATAAGGGGGCTACCTGCGCAATTCTCATTCGCTCTCCTTAGCAACGGCGGGCAGAAAATGTCGAACGAGCGATATTAGCAACCACGCCTGGCGACGGTATCCAACTTTCCGACCGAGCGCCGCTAACGCGCGGGCGATTTCGGCTTGCGTGCGAGCGTTTTGAGCATTGCGAGCACAAGTTCGCGCTGCTTGCGATCCAGCGCCGTATAGAGACGCGCGACCGCGAGCGCCTCGGCGTCGACCGGCGATGCATCGCGACGATAAGATGTACCGGTTTCACGAATTTCGGTGACGGTCGGCGTACCGCTCAACCATCCAACGCTCACCTTCAACGCGTTGGCGATATCGATGAGGTGGCGCGGCCGGCGCACCCGCCCGGCCTCTATTAATTGTATGGTTTGCGGTTTAATACCGACTGCGCGCGCCAGCGCCGATTGACTGAGACCGGCGGCCTCGCGCGCGTGACGTAAGCGTTGTGCCAAGGTTTGCATGTGCGTATTCTATACAATTATTATTGTAATTTACAAT
>CAZCAK010000277.1:0-2995 GCA_964496605.1 uncultured Acidiferrobacteraceae bacterium
TTTTCTGACTTGGCCCCTGGCATTGCCGGCGCGCGTGCTTTACCGCGTCTTCGGTAGCTACGGTTTATTCCGCGCCGTCGGCGCGCTGTTTAGCTTGGTACCGGGTCTGCCGGGACAGTATTTGCGTGCCTCCTACTATTGCCAAACCTTAAGGCATTGCCCGCACGATGTTGCGGTCGGGTTCTTGTCGATGATATTGCACCCCGAGGCACGTCTTGATCACAACGTCTATATCGGCAGCTTTTGTGTCATCGGCAATGCCCGAATCGGCGCGCGTACTGCCATCGCCAGCCGCGTGTTGATCGGCCGTGCCGACTACGACGGACCAGCGGCGAAGACCGCGATTTCGATCGGTGCGCATTGCTGGCTCGGCGAAAGCGCGACGGTAATGGCGGACGTCGGCGCCGGTTGCATCGTCGGTGCCGGCGCGACGGTGGAAGCGCCGATCGCAGCGGGAACGAAGGTGGCGGGCAATCCTATGCGCGTCATCGACGAGATCGGCGCCAATTCTTAGAACGGCTTTATTAGATAACGTGGGATTGAGGATTAAATAAGTATGGACGCGAGTACACGCTACAAATTGAAAACGGCGCTGGTCTGGATCGCGCATTTTTTTACTTGGGTATTAGCGTTACCGGCGGTGCTAGAAAATCGGTTTTATCATAGCGAACGCGTATTCGATTTCTCGGCGAAACTTCTCAGCCTCATTCCCGGCAAGATGGGGCAATACGTGCGCGCCTCGTTTTATATGCAGACTTTGGCCGAGTGTCATTACGACTTGTACATCGGCTTTGCTTCGTTTTTTTCGCACATGACCGCGCGCGTCGGCCGCGGTGTCGGCATCGGCAGCTTTTCTATCGTGGGTACCGCGCGATTGGAAGACGAGGTGTTGATCGCGAGCCGCGTGTCGATTCTTAGCGGAAAATATCAGCATGGCGGTCGCGGGCGCGAGGTCACAGCGAATGTTTACTACGAGCAGGTGCGCATCGGCAAGAAAAGTTGGTTGGGCGAAGGCTGCGTGGTGATGGCCGATGTTGGCTCCAATTGCATCGTCTCTGCCGGTAGCGTCGTCACGCGCGCGGTCCCCGAGGGCGCGACCGCGATCGGTAATCCAGCGCGGCCAGTACGCTTCAACGAACGTAAAGTCGAAACGACCGCCGCATCATCCGCCAACGGCGGGGCGTCGACCCCGAATACGGAATCGCCGCCTGCGGTGGGTGCGACCAAACCCAGCGCGGCACCCATCTTCGTCACTTGTTTGGTGCTCGCCATGACCGCGTTTATGACTCCCCATAGCAGCGTTGCCGCCGAGCGCCATATCGTTCTGGTCGGGGCCTCGATCGGTCGCGCGTGGAATATCCCTGCGGCGCCGGAGCGCTTGAAACTCAGCGGCGTGCAATTCGAGTACGTCGGCGTGCCCGATAGTTTCGATAAAGGTTCGGCGATCCAGCAGTTGGCGACGCGTGCGGAAAAGCCAGACGCGGTCATTATCAAGGAATGTTCAGTGTACTTCCCGGCCGATTTGACGCGCTACCGTGCGATGGTAGTGCAGTGGGTCGACTATCTGCAGGCGCATCATGTGCGGCCGGTGTTAGCTACTAGCGTCCCACCGGGTCGCGCGAGCGGCGGTATGGCACGCGCCAAGGAGTGGGTGAAGACCGATGTCTTGGGTCGTCCCGATAAACTGGCGCAGGTGAGTGCCTATAACGATTGGCTGCGCGCGTTCGCACACGAGCGCGGACTGGCACTGCTGGACCTCGAGCGTACCTTGCGTGTCAGCGATACCGATCGCTCCTTGCGTCCCGATTACGACGTCGGCGATCACGTGCACATCAACGCGCGCGCCTACGCTGCGATCGACGCGATGCTACCCACCCTCGTCCTACGCCTGGCGGATGCGCGCGAATTTGTGGTACAGCGGTAACGGCGCGGTATGAAAATCAAGGAAATCTATCGCTACACCGGTACGCTCTACGCGGTGAATCTATTGGCGTCGGGCCTGACCTTCCTGGTCATGGTGTGGCTCAGCCGACAAATTACCAAGGAGGCGCTCGGCGCCTACGGTCTATTCCAGGCGTATTTCATGCTGGGTGCATACGTCACCGGTTTCGGTATTAGTCAGACGACGGTGAAGTACATCGCGGAACGTAAGATTCCGCTGACGGAAATTCATCGGCTGCTCGGCACCGCGTTAATCATCATGACGCTGATCTTCGTCGCTACCGGCTTCGCCTTGATTCATTTCGGTTTCGAAATTCTCGGTCTCGCAATCGTGATGCTGCCGGCGTATCACTTATTCGATTTTTCTTTGAGCTATGCGCGCGGCCATCTATGGCAGCGCTTCGAATCGGGGCTGCTGCTGGTCAGTTCGCTTGGGGTATCCGCCTTCGCCTTATTACTAACGCCGATATTCGGTGATTACCGCGGACCGATCTACGCCCAAATCGCGAGCTATTATGGTGTCGCGTTGACCTGTCTCGCGATATTTTTCTATAAATATCCGCGTCCGCGTTTTGCGCCGCTCAGCGACGGCTGGGTTAAGGGTTTCGCCGTGATCGCCGCGCCGGTATTCGTCACTGCCTCGCTCTATTCGTTCAGCGAAGTCGTCGACCGTTTCATTATCGAGCACTTCCTCGGTTTAGAGGTATTGGCGGAATACTTTATCGCCATGAGCTTTTTTAACTTGCTCGATAAGCCGACCGGTTTGTTATCGCGCGTATTGCTATCGTACTTCTCTGCCGGCCATCGCGACGATCCGGCGGTCAGGATCGGTCTCGCGCGTATCGAGATGTTCACTTGTCTAGGAGCCGCTCGAAGCCGTGGAGCAAGGCATCGATGCCCATCTCAAGCTCCCGGTCCGGGTTCCACTTCTCGTCGCGCCAAGTGCCCACGCTGCGGGCGCGCTCGCCGCGTTTCAGGGTGGCGGCGGGTTCGCGGCGAGCACCAGCATTTGCGCCAGGTTGCCGTTGCCTGCGATGGCGATCTTCTGCAGCTG
>CAZCAK010000278.1:0-2991 GCA_964496605.1 uncultured Acidiferrobacteraceae bacterium
CGGCTCTGGCGCCGTCGATTAATCGCGCCACGACGCGCGTGCTGGATCGTCTCGGGATCGCGGTGATTCCGACGCCCCGCGCCGGTTGTTGCGGTGCCTTGAGTCAGCATCTCGCCGCCGCCGACGAGGCGAATGCACATGCGCGACGCAATATCGACGCGTGGTGGCCGCACATCGAGGCGGGGGTAGAGGCGATTGTCATCACCGCCAGCGGTTGCGGCACGCAAGTCAAAGAGTACGGCCACTTATTGCGCGACGACGCACGTTATGCCGCGAAGGCGCAGCGCGTGAGCGAGTTGGCGAAAGACATTTCCGAGCTGCTATTGCAAAACGACCTCGCGCAATTTAAGCGTGCGCGCACGGAGCGCGTGGCGTTTCATGCACCGTGTTCGCTGCAACACGGTCAGCGCTTGGCCGGTAAGGTCGAGCACATCTTACAGCTCTGCGGCTTCGAACTGACCGCGGTCGCCGACGCGCATCTCTGCTGCGGCTCCGCCGGAACGTATTCGATTTTGCAGCCGACCTTGTCGCAACGCTTATTGCAGAACAAGCTGCAGGCACTCGAACGACATACGCCCGACATGATCGCGACCGCGAATATCGGATGTTTGACGCATCTCGCATCCGGGACCGAACGTCCGGTGCGCCATTGGATTGAATTACTGGATGAAGCGCAATGACCACCATCGTCGTCGTACGCAAAAACAACGAGGCGGTAATTGCCGCCGATACCCTCGGTACCTACGGCGATCAATTGGAATCGGCGGCATATATTAAGAATGCCAGTAAGCTCATCGCGGTCGGCGATACTTGGCTCGCCGTGACCGGCCACGCTGCGCTCGATATGATTTTGCGCAACATCTTCGCGCATACGAAAAATCGCCGCGCGTTTCGCAATACCGACGAAATTCTGATGACGTCGCTCGAGCTGCATCAGCGTCTGAAAGAGCATTACTTTTTGAGTCAGGCCGACGAGGACGATCGCGACGGCTTCGAATCGAGCCGCATGAATATTTTATTGGCCAATCCGCACGGCATTTTTGGCATTTGCGCTCGGCGCACGGTGTTCGAATACGTCAAGTTCTATGCCTTTGGTTCCGGCGAGCAATACGCCCTCGGCGCAATGCACGCGATTTACGACCGCGCCGACGATGCCGAAACGGTCGCTCGCGCCGGCCTTGCCGCCGCCATCGACTTCGACAGCGGCACCGGTGCGCCGGTCGAGCTTAAGACTATTAAGCTAAAAAAATCCCCGAAGTGACGTTGCCGCCGCGTCGAACCTACTTTTATACTGCCGCCTTTCCTTAACGACGACGATCCCATGGCTATTCAGTCCTTCAATCCACCGATTCGCACCTTGCTCGGCCCCGGTCCGTCCGATGTCCATCCGCGCGTATTGTCCGCGATGGCGCGCCCTACGATCGGTCATCTCGATCCGCTGTTCGTGACCATGATGGACGAGGTCAAGCAGCTCCTGCAGTACGCGTTTCAAACTCAAAATGGTTTGACGATTCCGATCTCTGCGCCGGGTTCGGCCGGCATGGAGGCTTGTTTCGTTAATCTGGTCGAGCCGGGCGATAAGGTCATCGTGTGTCAGAACGGCGTGTTCGGTGGACGCATGAAGGAAAACGTCGAGCGCTGCGGCGGCGTCGCCGTCATGGTCGAAGACGCCATGGGCAGCGCGGTCGATCCGAACAAATTGCAAGACGCGCTCAAGAAAAATCCCGACGCCAAAGTCGTCGCCTTTGTACACGCCGAGACGTCGACCGGCGCGCTTTCCGATGCCAAGACCTTGGTCGAGATTGCGCATAAGGCTGGTTGTTTAACCATTGTCGATGCAGTGACTTCGCTCGGCGGTGTACCGCTTAAGGTCGACGACTGGAGCATCGACGCAATTTATTCCGGTTCGCAAAAATGTTTATCGTGCACACCGGGCTTGTCACCGGTGAGTTTCAGCGAACGTGCGGTGACCAAAATTAAAGGCCGCAAGACCAAGGTACAGAGCTGGTTCCTAGATTTGAATTTGGTCATGGGTTATTGGGGTACCGGCAAACGCGCGTACCATCACACTGCGCCGATCAATCCGCTATACGGTTTGCATGAAGCCTTGGTGATGTTGCAAGACGAGGGTTTGGAAAATTCTTGGGCGCGGCATCGGCGTAACCATATGGCACTGCGCGCCGGCATCGAGGCCATGGGACTGCAGTTTGTGGTGAAAGAAAACGAACGCCTGCCGCAACTCAATGCCATTACCGTGCCTGCAGGCGTGGACGAGGCGAAGCTGCGTCAACGGCTGCTGGAAGATTTCAATTTGGAAATCGGCGCCGGCTTGGGTGCGCTCGCTGGCAAGATCGTGCGCATCGGCTTGATGGGTTACGCATCGAATCCGAAAAACGTCATGTTCTGTTTGAATGCGCTCGACGCGGTCTTAAGCGATATGAAGGCGCCGATCCAGCAGGGCGCGGCCATGGGTGCGGCGCAACGCGCGCTTGCGAACTAAACGAATGTCTGGAGTAAACTCATGAGCCGCACCATCAGTGCACACACACTGCAACAACAATTGGCACAGGGCACGTCGCTGACGCTGCTCGATGTACGGCGCAAGGCCGACTACGACGCCGATCCCAACACCATTCCCGGCGCGCAATGGCGTGACCCCGAGCGCATGCAGGAGTGGGGCGCGCAATTGCCGGCCGATCGCGAGGTAGTGATCTACTGCGCGCGCGGCGGTTCGGTGAGCAATAACGTGCTCGATCACTTATTGAGTCGACAGCTGAAGGCGCGTTTTGTCGAAGGTGGTATTGCCGCATGGAACGCGCTCGCTAAAAAATGAAATGGGTTACGCGCGCGCGTCCGAAAATCGACCGCATCGCGTGCCCCTGGTTAATTGCGCGCTTCATCGATCCGACACCGGAATTTCTTTACGTCGCCGCGGCAGAGGTGATGCAAGTGGCGCAAGCGAGCGGCGCGATCCCCTACGATGTACCAAAC
>CAZCAK010000279.1:0-2987 GCA_964496605.1 uncultured Acidiferrobacteraceae bacterium
TACGGAGGAAGACCGCCGCCTGGTACGGATCATCGAAGATCAAAGTCGGCGACTCAATGTCATCGTCGAAAACGTCATGCAATTGAGCCGGCGCGACCACGTCAACCCCATTAAGTTTGATATCCACCGCTGGACCACAGAATTTGCCACGCAATTCTGCGAAATGACCCGGATTCCGCCGGAGGCCGTGGCCGTACTCGGTAACGCCGGTACTTCGGTCTATGTCGATCCGGAACAGCTGTTCCAGGTTGGCTTTAATCTTTGCCAAAATGCGCTGCGCCACAGCCCCCCGTTCGAAGGCAAGGCGCTAATCGAGCTCGAGATTGGTACCGACGAGGAAACGAGACCGTACTTAGATGTGATCGACTGGGGTAGCGGCGTGGCGCCCGAAATTGCCGACAATATCTTCGATCCATTTTTTACCACCACTCCCAAAGGGACCGGCCTTGGCCTGTATATTGCTAGAGAGCTGTGTGAGGGAAACGGAGCGCGCCTCGATTATCATCCCGGAGAAGGGGTAGGTAGTCGTTTCCGCGTCACATTCGCCAAGGCCGACGACTAACCATGACAGGCAGTAAGAAAAACGTGCAACCGAATCAGGTTCTGATCATCGATGACGAGGCCGATATCCGCGAGCTGTTAGAGCTCACCCTCGGCCGTATGAACCTGGAGACGCGCGCCGCGGAGAACTGCGATCAGGCGCGGCACATGCTGGACGAATTTAAATTTGACCTTTGCCTGACGGATATGCGTCTACCGGACGGCAATGGCATCGATATCGTACGTCACATTCAAGAAAAATTTCCCTACTTGCCGGTGGCGGTAATCACAGCGCACGGCAATATGGAAACCGCGATCCAGGCCCTTAAAGCCGGCGCCTTCGATTTCGTTTCTAAACCGATCAATATTAACGACCTGCGCAACCTCGTGCGCTCCGCGCTACTGGTCGGCAAAAGCGCTGCGGTGGCGAAAGCGGCCGAAAGCGGTGTCGTCGGCGGCAGCGCGAAGCGATTGTTAGGCAACTCACCCGCCATGGAAAAGGTGCGTGGGCTCATTGAACGCCTCGCGCGTGGTCAGGCACCGGTTTACATCACCGGCGAATCCGGCACCGGCAAAGAGCTCGCCGCGCGTCTGATTCACGAACTTGGACCGCGCGCCGACAAGCCGTTCGTACCGGTCAACTGCGGCGCCATCCCCGAGCAACTGATGGAAAGCGAACTCTTTGGTCACAAGAAAGGCAGCTTCACGGGTGCCGTGAGTGATAAAGAAGGATTATTTAAAGCTGCCGACGGCGGTACCTTGTTCCTGGACGAGGTAGGCGACCTGCCGTTACATATGCAGGTAAAGCTGTTGCGCGCGATTCAGGAGAAATCCATACGCCCGGTGGGAACACAAGCCGAAGTCCGCGTCGACGTGCGCATCCTCAGCGCCACCCATCGCAATCTGCACGGGCTGGTGCGCGAGGGCAAGTTCCGGCAGGACCTGTATTATCGGTTAAACGTAATCGATCTCACGATCCCAAGCTTACGCTCGCGCCCAGAAGACATCCCCGAGCTTGCAGAGCAGTTATTGGATCGACTCGTAGAGTCCATGGGTGGCAAGAAACCGCGCCTGTCCGCCGAGGCCCTGAAGGCCTTGGCGCGCTACGACTTCCCGGGCAATGTCCGGGAACTCGAGAACGTATTGGAACGCGCCCTGACCCTGTGCGACGGCAACGAAATCACGGCCCAGGATCTACGCTTGCCGGAAATGGAAGGTGACCCGGAGTTGGAAGATGGCGAGCCCAGCACCTACTCCGACACCGAATCGCTCGACCACTACCTTGAGCGGATAGAGCGCACCGCGATTCAACAGGCACTGGATAAGGCCAATCAAAACAAGACCGCAGCCGCCAAGCTCCTCGGTATCACGTTTCGCGCCCTGCGCTATAAATTGGAAAAATTGGGGCTCGAGTGACGCACTGCGGCAGCGCGGCACGTCACTTGCCGCGCCGCATGCCGGAATGCCGACCGCTTATCGGCCCTAACGCACCGTAAACACCCGGATTCTGTGATTCGGGGCGGTATCTTTCGCGTGGTACATTTTTTGCTTTAGAACCTATCGAGGCAAACCGCGTTCAACAGGGTGATTGACAGTTGGGCGCGCTCTGCTAATTCAATGTGAGTGGCGGGAGTTTTGAAAAGTGTCGGCCCGAAGGATACGGGAACGCACGTCGGCACCGGAGTCGGGCCGGTTTTTTTCAAAACGACTGCGACGATCAACCCAATTGGAGGCAACATGACTAAGTTACAACGTGGTTTTACTTTGATCGAACTGATGATCGTCGTTGCGATTATCGGTATTCTCGCGGCGATCGCGATTCCGCAGTATCAGGACTATGTCGCGCGTACGCGTGTCGCTGATTGTCCGCAAAGCTCAGCCGCCATCAAAACGGCCGTCGCCGAAATGATTCAAAGCGGCACTCTGCCGAGCAGCGCTGGCCTTAACGCGAATGCTAGCACGGGTATTGTAAGTGCTGTCTCGTTTGCTAGCGCGAACCTGTCACAGATCACCGCCACAAGCGTGGGCACAACCGGCGCCACCATCACTTGCACGTTCCGTAGCGGCATTCTTCCGGGTTATGCAGCGGGCACTTATACTCTGGTCCTCGATTCAGTAAACAATGGCGGTAATATCCGCTGGACCGTATCCAGCGCCTCGACCGTGCTTGCGAAACATCGTCCGAAGACCTAATAAAATTGGTCATTCAAACCCCCCGTCAAGGGGGGTTTTTTATTTCTGTAAGCTATTTTCATGTCGGCAAAATGGACCTCGCGACACTGGGCGATAGCAACGGCGCTGCTGGCAGCGTTCGTTACTATTTTGGTGTACAGCCCTGGATTGAGAGGTCCTTTCGTTTTTGACGATCTCACCAATATCGTCCTCGTTAAACAATTACAAATCGAAGACTTATCGTGGGAGGGCCTTAAGAACGCAATCTTTGCGCG
>CAZCAK010000280.1:0-2969 GCA_964496605.1 uncultured Acidiferrobacteraceae bacterium
CATGGATCGCGAGGTGCAGCAACAAACCGCGCGCCTGGAACTGAAGAACCAATCCTTGGAAATTCTTTACGACGTCGCCGCCAGTCTGAATGCGGCGCACGACCTCGACGATTTGCTAAAACGTTTTCTGGCTACGTTAATGAAAGTCGTCAGCGCCCGCGCCGCGACCGTGAAGTTACTAACATCCGATGGCTATATGCGCCTGGTTGCGAGCATCGGCATGGACAAGGCCATCGTCGAACGCGAACACATGATGTCGACCGATTGTTGTTTATGCGGCAAGGCGCTCAGTAGCGGCAGCCTGCTCCACCAAAAAGATTTACATCGCTGTAGCCAACAAATCGACTATCCATTCTTTCCCGGCGAGAGCTTGGAAATGCTCGTCGTTCCCTTGCAATATCGCGACTGCACCCTCGGCGTATTCAATCTCTTCACCGACAAACCAGGTCTTGCACAACGCGAAGATGTCAGCGAATTGCTCATCAGCATCGGGCAACACCTAGGCATGGCGGTGGAAAAGACCCGGCTCGACACCGAGTCGCACCGGCTGGCCCTGATTCAAGAACGCACGATGTTGGCGCACGAACTGCACGACTCGCTGGCGCAAAGCCTCGCGAGCCTGCGCATCCAGGCGCAAATGCTCGCGGAAACGCTACAACCGACCGAGCATCGCGCGGCGCAGCACGAGATTCAAAAAATCAAAAGCGGCATGGATGACGCCTATCGCGAGCTGCGGCAGTTATTGGTACATTGCCGCGCGCCGATGGATGAGCGCGGCTTGGTGCCGGCGATCGAACAAATGATCGAACAGTTTCACAACAATACCGGCATCGCGGTGTTTCTCCACAAAGAATGTCGCGAATTTAATCTACCGCCGGAACACGAAGTACAAGTACTGCACATCGTACAAGAATCGCTGACCAATATTCGCAAATACAGCCAGGCGCGCAACGTGCGCGTATTGCTCAAATGCGATAGCGCCGGCTACTACGAGGTCTTGGTCGAAGACGACGGACTCGGAATCGTCCGCAGCGACACCGCCTCAGCAGATGCCCTCCCCGGTGAGCATATCGGTATGTCGATCATGCAAGAACGCGCCAAGCGTATGGGCGGCACGCTTAGCATCGAAAGCGAGCCCGGCGAAGGCACGCGCGTGCTGTTGAGTTTCCGTTTCGATCCGGCTAGCGCCGCGATGCACGCGTAATGCGCGTCCTGCTCATCGACGACCACGCCTTGTTTCGCGAGGGCCTGAGCGGCCTGCTGGCGCGACGCGGTATCGAGGTCATCGCCGCGGTCGGCGATTGGCGCGAAGGTCTGCGGCTGGCGTGCGAATCGGCGCCGGATATTATTTTGCTGGATCTGCGCATGCCGGGCGTTGATGGTCTCGATATGCTCGACACCTTGCGCGAGCACGCCGTCACTGCACCGATCGTTATGGTCACCACCAGCCAAGACGAACAAGATTTAGTGGCCGCCTTACGTCGCGGTGCGCACGGTTATCTTTTAAAAGATATCGAACCGGATGAATTGGTAACTGCGCTACAACAGGTATTGAAGGGTGAAACCGTGGTCGCGCGACAACTAACCGGCACCTTGGCCCGCGTAGTCGGTAGCGCGCAAAATATCGCCCCGCCGACACCGCTATCCGAATTAACGCCGCGCGAGCGGGAAATTCTCAAACATCTCGCCGAAGGACGCAGCAATAAGGCGATCGCACGCGCCTTGTCGATCACCGATGGCACGGTGAAGTTACACGTCAAATCCATCTTGAGAAAATTGCGCGTGAGTTCGCGCGTCGAGGCCGCCGTGATGGCTGTGGCCCAAGGCGTCACGCGCGATCCGGCACAGCGCCCGTAATTTATTTCGTATTAAGCCTACGCCGAATCTTTCCGCACGGCTTGCACCGCGCTCGGCGTCGTCGTTAGACGATCGCTCGGATCGAACCACGCCAGCTTTTCGTGCAGGCGCACCACATCGCCGACGATGATCAATGTCGGCGGTTGCACCTGCGCCTGGTGGACAATCTCGGGTAAGGTGTCGAGCGTGCCAATCAATACGCGTTGATGCTGGGTCGTGCCCTGCTGTACCAGTGCCGCCGCGGTACCGCCACTCATGCCATGAGTGATGAGTTCGCGACAAATGCTTTGCACGCCATGTAGACCCATGTAGAACACAATCGTCTGCTCTGGTTGTACCAGCGCCGGCCAATTTAAATCGACGCTGCCGTCTTGCAAATGACCGGTAACGAAGACCACCGATTGCGCGTAGTCGCGATGCGTGAGCGGAATGCCGGAATAAGATGCACATCCCGCGGCCGCGGTAATACCGGGAACAACTTGGAACGCAATCCCTTCCGCCGCCAAGGTTTCGATCTCTTCGCCGCCGCGCCCGAAAATAAATGGATCGCCGCCCTTAAGCCGTACGACGCGCTTGCCTTCGCGCGCCAGGCGCACGAGTAATTGGTTAATGCTCTCTTGCGGCAACGCGTGATTCGCGCGCTCTTTCCCGGCGTAAATGCGCTGCGCGTCGCGGCGCACCAGCTCCAACACCTCGGGCGATACCAAGCGGTCGTAAACCACGACATCGGCTTGTTGCATCAAGCGCAGGGCGCGGAAGGTCAGCAGATCCGGATCGCCCGGCCCGCCGCCGACGAGATACACCTCGCCTTGCGGCTTCGTTTTCCGGTCGCCCTGCTCCAGGGCCTGTTCCAAGGCGGTATGCGCCGCACGTTCGCGACCACCGAACATCATTTCCGCAATTGGACCTTGTAACACGTCTTCCCAGAATGCGCGTCGATCGGACGAGCGCTTAAAGCGCTGCTTCACGCGCTCGCGAAAACCCGCCACCAAGCTCGCGAGCCGCCCATACGACGCCGGAATCAAGGTTTCTAAACGCGCCCGCAGCAGTCGTGCCAACACCGGCGAGGCGCCACCGCTTGACACCGCAACGATGACCGGCGAACGATCGAT
>CAZCAK010000281.1:0-2967 GCA_964496605.1 uncultured Acidiferrobacteraceae bacterium
AACGCTGGAGCCGGCGCGGTCAGCGCCGCGAACACCAGCAGGGCGACATTAATCGCGCTTTTTCCGCGGACTCTGTTCGCGCTCATAGGCGTCGAGTTCCGCCTCCATCTCGGCCTCGGTTAGTTCGCGGAATTCCGATGCGTCTTCTTTTGGTGTCAGGCGATACGCGAAAAACAAACCGATTTCGAACAAGATCCACATCGGAATTGCGAGCAGAAATTGCGAGAACACGTCCGGCGGCGTCAACACCGCAGCGACGATGAATACCCATAAGATCACATAGGGACGTTTTTCCGACAGGGTTTGCGGTCGCACAAAACCGAGCTTGACCACTAGCACGGTCGCGACCGGAACCTCGAACGCAAGACCGAAGGCGAAAAACAAGGCGAACACAAAATCAAGATAGGCCTTGATGTCGGTCATGACGGTGACCCCGGCCGGCGCGGTTGAGGTGAAGAACTTAAACGCCACGGGGAACACGACGTAATAAGCGAACGCCATGCCCATATAGAACAACAGTGTGCTCGAAACCAATAGCGGCAATACCAGGATGCGTTCGTTCTTGTACAGCCCTGGCGCGACAAACGCCCACACTTGATATAACAAAAACGGCACGGTGATGATGATCGCCAAGACAAATGTCAGCTTAATCGGCGTCAGAAACGGCGACACCAGGTCGGTTGCGACCATGGTCGCGCCCTGCGGCAATACCGCAATCAGCGGACGCGCCAAAATCAAATACCAATCGTTGGCGAATGGCACCATCGCAAAGAACACGAGACCGATGGCAATCACCGAATAAAGCAGGCGATTACGCAGCTCAACTAGATGCGACAAGAACGTGCCCTCTTCGGGTTCAGGATTTTTCGTCGAGCTCATGCTTAGGTTTAGACGCGGCGGTCTTTGGAGCACGCGTGCGGCCGGTGTTCGTGGTGCGCTTCTTACGCGCCTTCGGCGTGGATTCGGTGCTGGCGGCCGCGGCATCGGGCGGCGGTAATTGCGCCGCCTCGCCTTCGGTCGTCGGCGTCGCGTGCGTCTGCGGCTCGAGCGGCTGTTCTAATATCTCGCGCGTCTGCTCGATATCTTGCTTGAGCTTGCGCAGCTCATTCAGCTCTTGGGTTTGTAGTTCGCGTTCGAAATCGCTTTTAACTTCGTCGGCCAAGCGGCGCAGGCGGCCCATCCAGCGACCCGCGGTACGCGCGACTTCCGGCAAACGCTTGGGGCCCAACACCAAAAGGGCCACGATGCCGATCACGACCAGCTCAGAAAAACCGACATCGAACATGGTCGCGCGCCGCTAAATGTTATTAACAGGTCAGGCCTTGGTTTTTTTGCTGCGGCTGCCGGCGGCTTTAGTCGAGGTTGCCTTGCCCTCGATCACGCGCACCGATTTGCGTTCGACGCGCGCGGCCTTTTTTGCAGCGGCCTCTTCTTCCTCGTCTTTCATTGCGGTTTTGAAGTTCTTAATCGCACCGCCGAGGTCGCCGCCGAGATTGCGGATTTTCTTCGTGCCGAAGATCACCAGCGCGATAACCAACACTACTAATAAATGCCAAATGCTTAAACCCATATCGACCTCTCCGGTTAAAATCCCGGCAGACGACCGCCGCCGAGAAGATGAATATGTAGATGGAATACTTCCTGGCCGCCACCGCGACCCGTGTTAATAATAGTCCGAAATCCGTCCCGCAACCCCTGACCCTGCGCGATACGCGGCAGCAGCCGCAGCATATGAGCGATTTGACCGTCGGAGAGGAGTTCCAATTCGTCGAGGCCGCTGATGTGTTGGCGCGGAATCATCAGCAAATGCACCGGCGCCTTCGGGTGGATATCCTTGATGACGAATACCTCTTCGTCTTCGTAGACCTTTTCCGCCGGCAATTGCCCGGCGGCGATCTTACAGAATATGCAATCGTTCATCTATACACCTTCCTTGCGCACGTTTTAACCGCGCGGCGGCTTCGGCTCGCGCGCCACTTTTTCGGCATGACCTGAGGTGCCGAAACGACGCTCGAGTTCTGCCATAACGTCGCGCGGGTGCAGGTTTTGTTGCGACAATAGTACCAAGCTGTGAAACCATAAATCCGCCATCTCGTGCACCAATGCGCGCGCATCGCCCGCCTTCGCTGCAATGACGGTCTCGGTCGCCTCCTCGCCGATCTTCTTCAATATCGCATCGAGACCTTTGGCGTAGAGACTCGCGACATACGAACTCGCGGCATCGGCGCCCTTACGCGCCTCCAATACTTCCGCAAGCTGCATCAGCGTATCGGTGGGTCGATTATTTTTTTCCATAAATCTCTTCCGCGGTTTTGATCACGGGCTCCACCGCCACCCAGCGTGCGCGCCCAGGTTCTTGCGTCAGACGCTGAAAGAAGCATTGGCGTCTACCGGTGTGACAGGCGATACCACCGACTTGCTCGACGCGCAGCAATACCACGTCGTTATCGCAATCGAGTCGAATATCGTGCACGCGTTGCACGTGGCCGGACTCCTCGCCCTTGCGCCAAAGCTTTTTACGCGAGCGCGACCAATACACCGCGCGCCCCTCGGCGGCGGTGGCGGCGAGCGCCGCACGATTCATCCACGCCACCATTAATACGGTGCCATCGACATGATCTTGCGCAATCGCCGGCACCAAGCCGTCGCGATCCCAACGCACTGCATCGAGCCAATCTTGCGCGCCTTCGGGACTGACCGACGAGCTCATAGGCGCACCTCGATGCCGCGCTGTGCGAGACAACGTTTGGCATCGCCGACGGTAAATTCGCCGAAGTGAAAAATGCTTGCGGCCAAGACCGCGTCGGCATGGCCAACCGTAACACCGTCGGCCAAGTCGTCGAGCTTACCGACGCCGCCGGATGCAATCACCGGGATCGATACCGCGTCGGTGACCGCGCGCGTCAGCGCCAAATCGAAACCGCTGCGCGTGCCGTCGCGATCCATGCTGGTCAATAAAATCTCGCC
>CAZCAK010000282.1:0-2965 GCA_964496605.1 uncultured Acidiferrobacteraceae bacterium
CACCGTGGTCGTTTATGCGAATACGAGCGCGGCAGTGAAGGCGCGCGCCGATTGGGTCGTGACGTCCAGCATCGCATTAAAAGTCGTGCAGCATCTGAAGGCACGCGGTGAAAAAATCATTTGGGCACCCGACCGGCATCTCGGTACTTATATTCAACAAGAGACCGGCGCCGATATGCTGCTATGGCAGGGCTCCTGCATCGTGCATGACGAATTCAAAGGCAGTGCGCTGCGCACCTTGAAACGCCAACATCCGCGCGCCAAAGTCCTAGTGCATCCGGAATCGCCGCGCAGCGTCATCGCGCTTGCCGATAAAGTGGGCTCGACTTCGGCCTTGATTCAAGCGGCGCACGATTTAAACGCCGATACGTTTATCGTCGCGACCGACCAAGGCATTCTCTATAAGATGCAGCAAGCGGCACCGAATAAAACCTTCATCGCCGCACCCACTGGCGGCGTTGGCGCCACCTGCAAGAGCTGCGCGCATTGCCCCTGGATGGCCATGAACGGTTTACACGAGGTGGCGCGCGTCCTCGAAACCGGTGCTAACGAGATCGTCGTCGAAGAGGATATTCGTCGCCGTGCCATGGTGCCGGTCGAACGCATGCTTGCCTTTGCACAACAGAACCAAACACCGGTATTGGGACAGGGAAATAGTTGAACGTTAAGGCGCGCGCCGGTCGGCGCAAAGTGCGACGCGCTTCGTTAAGGTCGCCAGGTGTTTAGCGCCGCCAGAAATCGGTGGCGAATCGGAAGCCACGCTGGTGTTTGTATCGCTTACGCCAACCACCCTCCTAAAAATTTTCGATAGCGCAGAGGTACGCCTGCGCGCCGTACCCGCACTGCCGGGCGAAGTACGATTCCACGCAAGGTTCGCCGCTCCGTCCGGCAGAACCCGAGTCGTTCTTTAGTCGCTGGCAGTTAGGACTGGTCGCCCCTACATTGCCGCTATGTCCTCACGCAAGTGGCGCGAAATTCTCAATCTCGGCGGCCTCAGCGCGAAGCAGCTGACCGTGCGTGTTTATCACGAAATGGCCAATGACAACGTGAGCGGTTATGCCGCGCAATTGGCGTATTACTTTTTATTCTCCCTGTTTCCGTTTTTTCTATTTCTCGCCGCGCTGCTGGGCTTTTTGCCCATCCCCGACCTCATGGAAAAAATTCTCGATGCCGGAGGGCGCTTCTTACCGCAAGAGGCGATGCACTTGGTGCGCGACACCGTAGTCGAGCTCGTGACGAATCAAAAGGGCGGTCTACTGTCCTTCGGTATCCTGATCGCCCTGTGGAGTGCATCGGGTGCAGTCAGCGCCATGACCGATAGCCTCAACCAAGCTTACGGCGTTAAGGAAAGCCGCCCGTTTTGGAAGGTGCGCGGCCTCGCCTTACTGCTAACGATCGTGTTGGCAGTGCTCATGGTGGCGGCATCGCTGCTCCTCATCTTCGGCCCGCATATCGGAAACTTAATCGCGAGCTATGTCGGCCTCGGCGATACCTTCAATATCGTTTGGAATGTTGCACGTTGGCCAGTGGTATTGTTTTTTGCAATGTTTTCCGTGGCCTTGGTCTATTACTACGCGCCCGATGTGCGGCAGGAATGGAAATGGATCACACCGGGTTCAGTGTTCGCTGTGGTCGGTTGGATTTTGGTCTCGCTCGGATTTGGTTATTACGTCGATCACTTCGGCTCGTACAACAAAACCTACGGCTCCATCGGCGCAATCATTGTATTGCTGACCTGGATGTACATCAGCGGCTTCGTGCTATTGCTGGGTGGTGAGATTAACTCCGAAATCGAACACGCCGCGCCGCACGGCAAGGCGGAGGGTCAAAAACGCGTGCCGCGGGGGCGTGCCGCCGCACGCTAAGCGGAAATATAAAGTCGCTCTAAGTGCGAACTGGATGTACCTAATCGCGGCGCCAGTGCCGCGCTGCATCCTGCGCGAGATCGGTCAGCGCCACCGCTGCACATGTCATGGCATCGACTTCAGAGACACGATCGATCAGTGCCGCGCAGTAGGCAAACTGCCGCTCCAAATCGGCGCGCACATCGTTTGCAATATTCCCTGCAAGCAACCAACTCGGTACGCCCGCTTGCGCCGCATGTCGCGCCAATAATGCCGGCGCCTTACCCTGCAATGTTTGTCGATCGGCGCGCCCTTCGCCGGTAATCGCAATCTCGGCGCCATATAAGTGGCGATCTAAGCCCGCCAAATCGGCGATGAATTCGGCACCGCTATAGCGCTGCACGCCGAGTAATTGCAAGGCATAACCGAGTCCGCCGGCGGCACCACTACCGGCGGCCGCGCTCGCATCGATGCCGGTCGCCTCGTGACATAAGCTTGCGAAATGTCCCAAGGCACGATCGAGCGCTGCGACATCGTCCGGTGTCGCGCCTTTTTGCGGACCGTAGACGGCGCTGGCGCCATTGGCACCGAGCAAGGGATTGGCAACATCGGTTAACACGACGATGTCGCCAGCAGACACGCGTGCATCGACACCGGAAAAATCGATGCGGGTTAGATCGAGCAAGTCTTGCGGAACTGGACGTAACAGCTCACGACCGGCGGCGTAAAAGCGAACACCGAGCGCGGCTAACAGACCAGCGCCACCATCGTTGGTACTGGTGCCGCCGAGACCGACGATAACGCGGCGACTGCCTTGGTCGAGTGTGTGGCGCAATAGCGCGCCGATGCCGAAACTACTGCGCGCGCGCAACGGGCGTTTCGCGGCACCGAAGCGAACCACTTGCGCGGCTTCGATCACCGCGACCGCGTCGTCGAGCCATAAATAATCGGCGTGCACTGCCCGGCCGTCGGCGTCGTCGACCGTGTACGTCGCGCGACGCGCGGCCCGAGCACGCGCGATGGCATCCAATGTACCTTCGCCGCCGTCCGCCAGCGGCACCATCAATATCGTGGCATCCGGCCATTCGCGGCGCAGTCCTGCGGCGATCGCGTCGGCGGCA
>CAZCAK010000283.1:0-2938 GCA_964496605.1 uncultured Acidiferrobacteraceae bacterium
GCTGGAGTCGAAGTAGGTGTCGCAACCGGGATGCATGCCGTCGCCGACGGTGATGGCGCGCGCGCAGCATTGATCGTCGATGTTATAAGCACATTCGTTAACGGCGCATTGAGAGACTAAAGGCATGTCGAGCGTGATCTTCATGGCAGGCTCTCCTTTGTTGCGATGAGGTGAGCCGGCACACTAGCGCCGCTGCCTTCGAGCGACAATGCGACGCAAGTCGCATGTCGCATGTCGCATTGCTCGTTGTTGACCTAGTGTTGCGCGCGCTGACGGTACGGCGCTTGCGCGGAGGTGGGCGCGGTGGCGTTCGTTGCCGCGCCCCGATATCTCGCTGCCATTCTCCCAATCACGATATGGGCTACGAGCACCGGTGCCAGCGCAATGCCCAACGCCCAGTGCACCAAGCTGATCATCTGTCGACTATTCTCGTCGGAGAAGTAATACAGCGCATACGCGGATCCGATCAGTACTGCAAATAGGCCCAGCAGCAGGACGCCGAGCACGAGATTGTTTCCGCGTTGCCACGCCTTTTTCACATGACCTGGTAAGACCGTGCCGAGTACGATCAGCATTAGCATCGCGACGCCGCCATGAAGTTTCATCATCCACGCCTGTGCCGGATGTTTGTGGACACCGAATTCACTGGCGACGGCGAACCACTGGTCCAGCACCAGCCAGGCAATTCCGGAAAGCAGTAGCACGGCAAATGCGCCGATGATCCACGCCTGGTGGATGCGACTAAGGCGAATCGCGAGTGGCCGGCGTGCGGCCAGTTCGTCAGGCAGATGGCTGGAGTTCATAGTGGGGTAAGCGAGTTGGGGTTGATGTGGTTTCGGCCTGGACGACGAACGCGCGTGCGCGATAACGCCGCAAGATGTCGCGCGCGGCGTCGCCGCCGATGACAACAAGTTTCGTTAGGGCATCGGCATACGTCGCCTGCTTACAAACCACCGAGACGCTGGCGCGGGTGATGGCACAGTCGCCACTGCGTGGATCGACGATCGGCGTCTGCCAACCGTCATCGGTCGCGCGGTTGCTGTAATAGCCGGCGCTGGTGGCCACGGCACAATTTTCCAGTTCGGTCAGATGCATTAATTGCGCCGGTGCATCGGGGTGACGTACATACACGGAATGTTGGTGGGCACCGAACACGCGCAAATCGCCACCGGCGTTGACGCAGCCGGCTGTGACCCCGGCGCGTTTGAGTGTCGTCACCGCGGCATCGACTGCATAACCTTTGGCGATACCGCCGAGGTCAATGCAGAGCGGCCGCAGGAACTGCACGCGTCGCGATGGTAATAAGACGATGTCGCGATAATCGCCGCGGTTATCGCAATCCACATGCGGCGGCAAGAAGCCGGCGTCGACCAAGCGCGCGCCGATGCTGATATCGAACACGCCACCGGAACGCACGCTTAGACGCATCGCCGCCGCCAGCACCGCCCAAGTGTCGGCCGATACTGCCACCGGTGATCGATGCGCTTGGCGATTGATACGCGTTAATTCGCTGTGCACATCGTGAAAACTCATGCGCGCCTGAATGAGTTCGATGCGCGCGAACGCCGTGGATATCGCGCGCTCAAGCAGGGTGCGCGCCGCGCCATCGGCGCGGATTTCCACTAAGGTACCGAGCAGCGGGCGGGCGCGACGCAGTTCCATTCAGCTCAACGCCATCTTGTGCAGCGCTAATAAGCGGCGCACGCCGTCGGCGATGTGGCGGCAAGACAAGGTCGCGCCGCTGATGTTCTTAATATCTTGATCAAGCTTGAGTGGATCGGCGGCGGTCTTGCCACGGAACTGCTCGCGCCATTTGGCATCGCGCACTTCGCCGCCGTAGGTCTCACGATAATCGAGGATCTCGATGCCTTGCACCGCGCCGCCGGCATTCAATGCGAGGGCGTAGGTGATGAACTCGTGCTTACCGTAAACCTCGTCGACCATGAACCAACCGAGCGTCTGCGCATTCGTTTGCACGCGCCAGATGCGTTGATGCGCCTCGCGTACGCGCACGCCAGACTGTTGCTCGATGGCCTTGGCCTGCTCCGGCGTCAACTTCACGTCGGCGACGGCGAATTGCGTCGCCGCTGGAAATAGCGCCCGCTGCGCCTGTTCGACGCTGAGGTATTGCGTCGCATATACCGCGCAGGGGCTGAGCGCCGCCGGTACCGTGATCCATTTAATCCACTCGTTCATTAGAAGTTGTAGCCGACCTTCAGGCGATATTCGTTCTTCTCGTGTTCATCGAGATGCAAACTATCGGAACGCGCAGGATCGACTGGTGCGCCTTCGATCTGCGGCAACCAAGTTAGAGTCCACCACCAGCGCTTGGCGCCGTAGTGCAGGCTCGGTCCGGCGAACACGGCCCAATGCTCGCGCTCTTTAAAGCCGGGATATTCCGAATGATGACGCGCCTCGACGCCGGCGAACCACTTTGGCGCGAAGCGATACGACAGGCCGGTGGTGAATTCGACTTCCAACTCCTTCTCGCTCTCGTCTACATCCTGCCAACGGCGCCACTCCGGCTCGACGGTAAAATTCGCCGCCCACACCAATTGGTCATCGAGGAAATTTTTCTGCGCGATGAGCTTTGTCTCAAGCGAGTAGGTGTCTTCCGGGCGGCCGCTGACCTTGTGCACCTTGGAATAACCCGGTTCGATGTACACCGCAAAACCGAAGGCATCTTTGAACGGACTTAGGATGTTGTACTTGAGCGAGGTCTGAACGCCCTGAAAGCGCAGCGTATTGGTGTCGGGATATTCCGGGTCGCCGTTGCTATCGAGCGGCGCCGAGCCTTGAATCTTGTGTTGCACCGCGTTGAGATACAGCGAGCCTTGTAGGCGGTCGGTAAAGCCGTATTCGAATTCAGTCTTGAGATCGACCGCGCGGTAAGTGCCGACGCCCTTGTCGTCGCGCACGGTGATCCATTGGTAAATCT
>CAZCAK010000284.1:0-2922 GCA_964496605.1 uncultured Acidiferrobacteraceae bacterium
TTCAGAATGCCGGGCCACGGGTCGAGGGCGCGTATCTTTCGCGCGAGCCTCACCGCCGGTAAGCGCCAATCAAGCTCGCCCTCTTCTTTGGTAAGTTTGGCGGCATACGTCGCGTGTTCGGCATTCTGAATTCGCGCCGTTAGACCCTCCGGTATTCGTTGCAGCGTTTCAAGCAATAGCGTCGCGCCGAGCGGCGCTAGCCGATCGTGCAAGCTCGCGGCGGTTTCGTCGTGTGCGATCGGAATTTCGTTGCACGCCAATATCGGTCCAGTATCGAGACCGGCTTCCATTTGCATGATTGTCATGCCGGTTTGCACATCGCCCGCCTCGATCGCGCGTTGAATGGGTGCCGCACCGCGCCAGCGAGGCAACAGCGACGCGTGTACGTTGATGCAACCATATCGCGGAATGGCGAGTATCGGAGGCGGGAGCAAGAGACCATATGCAATCACGATCATCGCATCCGGTGCGTAGTGTGACAGTCGTGCCGCAGCTTCTGCGGTTTTTAATGTTGTTGGCTGCTCGAGTGGAATGCCGTGAGTGACGGCGAGGGACTTAATCGGGCTGGCCTGTGGTTTGCGGCCTCGACCCGCGGGGCGATCCGGTTGCGTGTATACCGCAACGACTTCGTGCTCGCTTTGCAATAGGGCTTGCAGCGAAGGCACTGCAAACGCAGGCGTGCCGGCGAACACCAGCCTCACATTACATCGCCACGCGTTGGTGTTTTTCGAGCTTCTTGCGAATGCGTTGCTGCTTTAGGCGCGAGAGATAATCGACGAAGACCTTGCCGTCGAGATGATCGATTTCATGCTGGACGCATACCGCGAGAAGACCATCCGCGTCCAATTCAAAACTTTGCCCGTCGCGGTCGAGGGCGCGCACGCGAATGTGCTGCGCGCGTTGCACCGTTTCGTAGACCCCGGGCACCGAGAGACAGCCTTCTTCCATAATGTGCACGCCGTCGCGCACGGTAATTTGCGGATTAATGAAGACGCGCAACTCATTTCGCTCGGTCGAGATGTCCATTACGACGACCCGTTTAGCGACGTCGACTTGGATCGCGGCCAGACCGATGCCAGGTGCGGCATACATCGTCTCGGCCATATCATCGACCAGCTGTCGAATCTCGTCATTCACCTCTGCCACCGGCTGCGCGATGCGACGCAGCCGAACATCGGGATATTGCAAAATTGTTCGAAGTGCCATTGGAATTATTCTACCAAAACTCGCGCGGCGGCTCCTAGGCGGAGTTTCCGGCAAACCGACCACGCTCAGCCTTGGCGGACCCGGGTGGATCATCTACACTCGATCACATCACACCTTAAAAATAAACCCTATGTCATTAAAAGCCCTGACGGTTCTATTCGGTTGCCTCGCTCTTTCTGCGGTCGCGTTTGCCGATACGCTGGAGCTGCGCCCGGACCATCCCGACCGCTACACCGTGGTTAAAGGGGATACGCTCTGGGATATCTCCACACGCTTTTTGAAGGATCCGTGGCGCTGGCCTAACGTCTGGAACAAAAACGAACAAATTAAAAATCCCCATCTCATTTATCCAGGTGACGTCATTCTTTTGCGCTGGGTAAACGGTCAGCCCGAACTCAGCATCGCACGCAAAGATGAGCCAGCTGCTCCGCCGGCCCCAAACGAGACTGCGCCACCGACCGAAGAGGGGGTACCACGTCCCACCTTTCCGAATGCAGAACGTATCGCGCCTCAAATCCGTGAAGAGTCTTTAGAAAGTGCGATTCCGACGATTCGACCGGACGCCATCGGTGCTTATTTAACGCAGCCGCTGGTGGTGGATGCACACGAGCTCGACCGTGCGGGCTATGTCACCTTGGGTCTGGATAATCGCAATGCCCTTGGAAGCTTTAGTCAGTTTTATGCGCGTGGCCTAAAGGAATCGCCTAGCGAACGTTACAACATTTTCCGTCCTGGCAAGAAACTCAAGCACCCGGACACAGGCGAAGTACTAGGGTATGAAGCGATGTTTCTCGGCGAAGCGCGCCTCATACACGGCGGTGACCCGGCCAAGCTGGAAGTGACCTCCGTAAAGCAAGAAATCTTGCCCACCGATCGCCTACTCGCCGCCCCAGAGGCCGCACCCTTACCTTATTATTATCCACGCCCGCCGGTAAAAAAGGTCTATGGCCGCATTCTCTCCGGCCTTAACGGTGTCGCGGAATTTGGTGCTGGCCAGGTCGTTTCCATAAGCCTCGGGCGTCGCGATGGGATGGAAGAAGGTCATGTTTTAAGGATCATGCGTCACGCCGGAAAACATCGTGACCCGGTTACCCACTCGCGCTACCAGCTGCCGGACGAAGAGACCGGATTATTAATGGTCTTCCGTACGTTCCCGAAAGTGAGCTTCGGGCTCATTATGAGCGCGACTGGGCCGGTACATCTGTACGACGCGGTGCAGACACCTTAAGCCCAGTCTTGTCGGATGCAGGATGCACACGACGAAACGAGCCTCACCCGCATTTGGCTGCGGCTGCATGCCGCGGGTATCAACGCGCGCGATCTTGCCACGATCGACTCTGCGGACCATTGCGACGACGTTGAACGCGAACTGTGTGAACTACCGCGTTATCGCGAACGCCTAAAGGCGTCCCAGGCCGATCCGCGCATTGACGCCGCACTCTCTTGGCGCGAGACCATAGGGCATCATTTGCTTCACTGGCAACACGCCGCGTACCCGCGTCTGCTGCGCGAAATTCCCGATGCACCGCTGGTGCTATTCGTTATCGGCGACACGACCTGTCTTGACCGGGCGCAAATCGCGGTCGTCGGTAGCCGCAACCCAACGCCAGCCGGCGTCGAGAATGCGCACGCCTTCGCCAGTGCTTTATCCGCCGCAGGCCTCGTAATCACCAGTGGCCTCGCCTTGGGTATCGACGGCGCCGCCCATCGGGGTGC
>CAZCAK010000285.1:0-2922 GCA_964496605.1 uncultured Acidiferrobacteraceae bacterium
AACCGTTCGGCGCATCGCGCTCGACTTCGAAATGCGCCTTGAAGGCACGCGCCGTACCGTCGGCGCCGAGCACCGGTTCAGAGTAACTTAGGTCGAGTGCACCTAGACGTTTGCCGTCGGCGCGAAATACGTCGATGCTGCCTAGGTCGTCGGAGCGGGTGGTAGAGAACAAGGCGGTAAAGAATAACGGCCGGTCCGGCCAGTGACATACATGCATATCGAAGTAACCCGCGCGCGTGTAATGCGGATCGATGAACCGGTCGGGGTTATCTTTTGCGGCGATGGCGGCGCAGGCCGCAAGCAGCGAACCAGAAAAAATCAATGCGCGGCGACGCACGCCATATGAAATCCATTTCATAGTGCCTCCTTGGCTAAGCGCGCAATGTTAACCGACCGTCGCACATTGGCAATGCGCAGCCGACATTCGGTACGGATTCAGCTACAAAGCGAACCCGACTCTATGCGATTTGTGCCGGTCTAGCGGGTGCGATTTTTGGCGTGCGGAGCAATTTAGCGCGGCGTTTGTCAACACATCACGGTCGGCCGGTGTCGATGAGTAGCCGGTGTCGATGAGTAGCTCCTCCATCAGCGCGCCGCACTGATCGCGCGCAATGTAATACACGCACGCGTCCGCGCTAATATGGCGTATGTTTTTACGCTGCTGGCGCCATCGGCGCCTCTTGCAAGTGCACCGAATCGACGACGCACAATGGCGCGCGTGCCACGCGCGCCTGTCCTTCCTGCAACGCCTGACGCCGGAGGAAGACGTACGCCTACGCGCACTCTGTGTGATATTCCTGCACGAGAAGGACATCGTGCCTGCCGCCAGCGCAAATCTCGATTCGATGTTGACGTTGGCGATTGCGATGCAGGCCTGTTTGCCGATTTTAAATCTCGATATCGATTACTATAACGACTGGCGGTCGGTTGTGGTTTATCCGCGAGAATTCGTGCCGCAGCGCGAATACCTTGACGATGCGGGCGTTGTGCATACAACGCGCTATCCGGTATTGGCGGAGTCGTGGCTGCAAGGACCGATCATTTTATCCGCCGCCGACGTCGTGTCTGACGACGACGTCAATATCGTCATTCACGAGTGCGCCCACAAGCTCGATATGCTCAACGGCGATGCCAACGGCTTTCCGCCTTTGCATCGCACCATGGACGCGAACCAATGGAGCCGCGATTTTCAAGCGGCTTATGATGAGCTCTGTGCGCGCGTCGACGCGGATGAAGACACGATGATGGATCCCTACGCTGCGGAGTCGCCGGGTGAATTCTTTGCGGTCGCAAGCGAGATGTTCTTTCAATTTCCGACGGAGTTACAGACGGAATTTCCCGCCATTTATCGCCAACTGCGGCGGTTCTATCGCCAAGACCCACTCGGCATTTAGTTAATACTGATCAGGTCGCGCAATCCGCGATGATATCGATAGCCGCGTTTCGCACCAAAGGTAAATCGATTTACACTCCAATTTTTCGAACCGCCGAGAGACGATGAGCCTCATTCGTTGCCGTTGGGCCCAAACCGGTGCCTTGGAAATGGCGTATCACGACCGCGAATGGGGCGTGCCGTCGTACGACGATCGGCATTTGTTCGAGATGCTGATCCTCGAGGGCGCGCAGGCGGGTTTAAGCTGGTCCACGATATTAAAGAAGCGCGAACATTATCGAATCGCCTTCGATCGATTCGATGCGGAAAAAATTGCCCGCTATGGCAAGCGCAAAGTGACGCAGCTCCTGGCCGATCCCGGCATCGTACGCAACCGCCTAAAGATCGCCGCAACGATCGACAATGCGCGCGCGGTTCTAGCACTGCGCGACGCCGGCATTTCGCTGCATGAGTTTCTATGGCAATTCGTCGACGGCAAACCGCGGCGCAATGCCTGGAAGCGCTTCACCCAAGTCCCGGCATATACCGCGCAGTCCGATATGATGAGCAAGGCACTTAAACAGCACGGCTTTCGTTTTGTCGGTACGACGATTTGTTACGCCTTCATGCAGGCGGTCGGCATGGTGAACGACCATACCGTCGATTGCTTTCGTTATAGTCAACGCTGAGCTTGCTCCGGCGAAAAGCCCTTGACATAGTGTAAGACCGACACTAACTTAGTGTCGCGTTTACACTAAGTGAGATGACCTCGACCTACACCTACAAGCATCCGCACCCGGCGGTGACCACGAATGTGGTGATTTTTACGGTGCTAGATGCAAAGCTGCGGTTGCTATTGGTGCGACGCGAGCGCGAGCCGTTTAAGGGCTACTGGGCCCTACCCGGCGGCTTCATTGCGTTGGAAGAGGATCTGACCGCGAGCGCGCTACGCGCGTTGGAACGCGAAACCGGCATGACCGGCGTGTACTTGGAGCAGCTGTACACCTTCGGCCGCCCCGATCGCGATCCGCGCGAACGGGTGATTACGGTGGCGTATTACGCCCTCGTACCGGCGGCGCGGCTCACGGTACGCGCGGGTGCCAATGTCGGTTGGTTCGCACTCGATGCGCTGCCGGCGCTGGCCCTGGATCATCAGGAAATCGTCGCGCTCGCTGCGGAACGGTTGAAGGCAAAGCTGGACTACTCGACGATCGCGTTTCAGTTCTTGGCCGAGCAGTTCACCTTGGGCGAACTGCAGGCAGTATACGAAATTATTCTGCGCGAACGTTTAGACAAGCGGAATTTCAGGAAACAAATGCTCTCTCTCGATTTGTTGCAGGAGAGCGGCGCCGAAAAGCGTCAAGGTTCGCACCGACCGGCGAAACTGTACAAGCTCAAGTACCCGGGACGTGTCGAGATCATTAAATAGCAGTACACCTTCCTAAGGAGGTGCGTATGGCCGCAGTCTCTGCCGCACAAGCCGTCCCGGTTCAATTTCGCGACAAGATCGCCGTATTGGCCGAATCGGCGCGCCGCTCGTTAAGCGCCCC
>CAZCAK010000286.1:0-2904 GCA_964496605.1 uncultured Acidiferrobacteraceae bacterium
CGTAATCGACATCGCAGCGCAAATCCCAAGTCGCAAGATAGCGCAGCACCAAACGCCGCGATAAGCCGACATCGACTTGTTTGCTCGTGATCGTGCCGTCGCTGCCGCCGAGATAGCGGTCGCGCTGCGCGCTGGCGCTATCGGCATTTAAAATGAAATGACCGCCGAACTCGTCCCAGCCCCAGCGACAAGCACTGCCATAGCAATCGATGCTGCCGCCATCGAAGATGGTGGCATCGAAACAGGTGGCGACATTACCGTCGCAACTCATGGTGGTACCGGCGGCCAGCTGTGCGCCGTTTTCCGCCAACATCGTACGGCGGCCAGTGATGGTGCTAAGGACATTGGTCCCCGGTGCCGCCACCGTCACCGCGCTTAAACCGAAATTCGAAAAACTGGCGCGCGTATCGGCTTGATCGCTCGCCATGACGCTGAGGGTGCCGGCGCGCGTCGCCGGATGCGCCGCGTAATTTCCCGGCCAAGTAGCGACGGCGTCGTTATCGTGCGCATCGTTGCCCGCCGCTGCAACGATCAATACACCGGCGTCGACCGCATGTTGTAGCGCCTGCGTCAGCACCGCGTCTTCGGTGCCACCGCCACTGACGCTAAGATTAATGATCTGCGCGCCGTTCTCCACTGCGTAATTGATCGCGGCGATGATATCGGCATTGCTCGCGCCGCCGCCAACATCGGGAAATACCTTTAGCGCCATGAGCTTCGCGCCGTACGCGACACCGGTGACGCCAAGCCGATTATCGCCACTTGCGGCGACGATACCGGCGACGTGCGTGCCGTGATCGCTATTGGTGGGATATGGGTCGTTGTCGCGATTCGCGAAGTCATAACCGTGATATGGCGAGGCGAAGGAAGCGCCGTTAAAATGCGCATTGCTCGCGTCCCACATGGCCGCGGCCAAGTCCGGATGCGTGTAATCCACCCCAGCATCGATAATCGCTACGACGGTATTGGCATCACCGTGTACCAGATCCCACGCCTCGGGTGCGTCGATATCGCTATCGTCAACGCCGGGATTGTTTGCGCCGTAATTCGCACTAGCGACAAGTTGCGCGTTATTGTCGAACGACCACAATTGCGCATCGAGCGGATCGTTCGGGGTATAGGCCGGATACTTCAGATAATTTAACGAGGCGGCGCGCACGCCCGGCAGTCGCCGGTAAGTCGCCAAGGCCTCGGCGAGCGACACGCCCGGTTTTAATTGCACGCGTCGGAAATCGATGCGATGTCCTTGTCCACGCATCGCGGCATCGCCGATTCGCTTGGTGCTCTGCGCCAGGCGCGCATGCGCGGCGCTACGCGTCAGCGTGCTGCCGGCATCGACGGCCAGGAGAATTTCGCCGGGTACGTATTGCGGTTGTAGCGACGTGGCAAGCGCTTGCGGTCGGCGCGTGACTGCGCCGGCATGCGCATTGATACCGATAACGAGCAGGAGCGTACCGATTACGCCGCCCGCAGCCCGTGGCACGGATCTCATTCCTCCTCCTTGGTATCGTTATTGTCTTACGTTTTTTATGGTCGTGGGTTTGGCAACCTGCGGACCCATTCTGATTTAGCGCAAAGGATATATGGCGAAGACGCAAGCCGCTAGCCGCACTCGTCGGGACGACATACCCGAGCACGCTCGGGGACAAGCTCAACTACTAGACGAGGTAGGAAACGCGGTTAAGTCGCGGCGCAGACGCGGTCGCGTCCGCTAGCCTTGGCGCGATCGAGTGCGGTGCGCGCGGCGTCGAGAAGCGCCATGCCATCGAGCGAAACACGCCATTGCGCCGCACCCACCGAAATTGTCATCGCCGGAAGCGGCGTACCATCGACGCCCGCGACTACGACGTCGGCGATGGCGCGGCGTAAGCGTTCTGCAACCAAGGTGGCACCGCTTAACGGCGTATTCGGCAGGAGCGCAACGAATTCGCCGGCGGCGTAACGTGCCGCGAAGTCGCTCGGGCGTACGCTATTAGCCAGCGTACGCGCCGCCGCGCGCAAGATCTCATCGGCGTTGTTTTGTCCATGACGATCAGTGATGCGCCTTAACTGATCAACCTCAAACATAATCAGCGCCAAATTCTGTTTGGTCCTGACCGCAGTGGCGATCGCCGCGGGTAAATTGCGCTCCAGCCAACGCCGGTTGTTCAAACCGGTAAGCGCATCTTGTTCGCCTTCACGGCAATCATAGGCCGCGGCTGGCGGCTCCGCCGTCACCGCACGGCCGCGGCGCAATTGTTGCGCCAGCATAAATAATAAATTGCGCGCGAGACCGTGCGAGCTATCAATCAACAGCCAAAACGTCGGCTCGTCGATCACTAATAAGCGCGCCGGCTCGGCGGCAACCACAAACTGAGGAATCGGTTCGCGATTGATCAAGGCACTGACGCCGATGCTATCGCCGGCCTGCAATTCGGTGACCGCCGGCGTATCGAGCGCGCCGGAATGTATCCGTAAGCCCCCCTCGAGCACGACGTACATACAATCGCCGGTCATCCCTGGAGAAAACAATAAGGCGTCGCGACTTAATGTGCGCGTGGCACACGCGGCAAGCGTCGTCGCGATCGGCGCTACATCGACGCCGCGAAAGAACTTGAGCGACGTCAGTGTCGCTAAGTCGACGGCGGGCGGCGGAATCAGTGCAAGGACTTTGGTGTTTTGCTGCTGCATGAGAGGTATTTAGCAAAACGAGTGCCAGCTCATGCATAGCGCCTGGTGGCGCGTGATTTAAATCGCGGCGGGTGACGCGTTTAAGCGCTTAACCAGGCCTCGCGGCGTTGCACGATCGCGCGCTCGGCCTCGGCATTGAGCCGTAAATCGCAGGTATCGTGCGGCGCCGCGGCGAGACCAAGTGTGACGCGAAACAATTCGTCGCGACGAAAGGCATACAGCTCCAATACTGTA
>CAZCAK010000287.1:0-2883 GCA_964496605.1 uncultured Acidiferrobacteraceae bacterium
CGTCCTCCAACCTGCCAACCGAAATCCGAGGCCAGGGACCCCCCACTCATTTCCCCGCTCCCTCTTTCGGTGCCCCCTTGACTATGCCCCCCCTACTCCCCACTTTTGAGGTTGGATGGTTGGCTACAGAAGAGACGAGCTTTAGGGGCCCGTCCTCTGGAAAATACCGCCGAATACCGTCGCGACCGCGGTCGATCTTCGTCCAGCCGATCGCCCGAAGCGCCTTGCCGGCTTTGGTCTGTGCTGAGCGGTCCTGGCGGTCCTTCGGCATGTCCACGGCGTTTGTAAGCAGATCCGTGATCGTCACGCCGCCCTTCTTGTAGATCGGCAAGTTCATGCTCAGGTACGTCTTGAAGTGAATCTCCCACGGATCTTCTTCTCGGCGTTCTTCGGCTTCGGCCGCTGTCACCGCGAGCAGTTGATCGTCGCGCATGTGCCATTTCTCGTTGTTGCGGTATCGAAGGAACGCTTCAGCCCAGAGCTGGTCGCGCTCTTCGCGCACTTTCTCTAGATCCACCTTGCCCACGATCACTGGGCAGAATCGCCGCGCGCCTGTCGTGTCGTTCAGGTACCCCGCGCCGTTCGGGTTCACAGTCCCGACGAAAACACACTGTCGCGGAAAGTCGATCGTCGATCTGCCGTACGAGGGGCGGTAGCTGTCCTTCACGGACGAGATGAACGCTTTGACCCGCGCGAGGTCGGCGCTGCCGAGCGCGTCGAGTTCGCTGAACTCGACGATCCACTTGCGCCTGAGCGCCTGGTAGCCGTCCTTGCCGCCGATGTTGAAGACCGTGTCCAAGAACCAGTCGTCGCCCGCGAGGGCCCTGAACAACCTGCTCTTGCCTACCCCCTGGGAGCCTTCGAGGATGAGCACGGTGTCGACCTGCGAGCCCGGCTTCATCACGCGCGCTACGGCACCGAGAAAGAAGTTCTTGGTGACGGCTCGGGTGTAAACCGTGTCGGGGGCGCCTGCGACTCGGACGAGAAAATCTTCGACGCGCGGCTTCTTGTCCCACCTCTGGCCCGGCTTGAGGAACTCGTTCAAGTAGTCTTTTACCGGATGGAACCGGTAGCGATCGGCGACGACATGGATGGCCTCGCCAACGACGGACGAGTAGAAAGCACAGAGGTACTCTTTCGAGAGCCACGCAGCGGCACGCGCAGAATCGTTCTGCGTCCAGTCGCCGACTTGCTCGTTCGCCGGGGCGAGATCCTTGGGCCACGGCGGCGGTAGCTTCTTGACGACCTCGCCGGCGAAAGCATCAAGCGCGATGACGTTGTACCACTCTTTTCGGTGCGTGAGGATCGCGATGGCGTTGCTCAAGCACGGCACGTACGCGCCTTGCTTGGTCTTGAGAAGGTACGTGTCCCAGCTCGCTTCGGGCATCTAGCGTGCTCTCTTTCTTTCGACGGTCTTGAACTTCAGAACGGACGGCGACCCTAACGCCGCCCGCGCCGCCCCGTCAAGAAAGTTTGTTGTCAGACACACGTAACCGGCGTATAAGCGGCGCCCATGGACGGGATCATCTACGCCAGGGTGCCGAGCGGGCTTCGGAGCGCGCTCGAACACGAACGAAAGCGCATGAGCAAGAAGGCCGGCGCCGAGGTGAAGACGAGCGCCGTCATTCGCGCGATCCTCGAAGAGCACCTGCGCAAGCGCTCGAACGCAAAGCAGTCCCGTCGAGCCGCCGCATGAGCAAGTAGCCCCCTCGCCATCGAATCCCCGCGTCCCTCGTCGAACGTCGAATGCGTCAAGCTCAGCTTAGAGGATCCGATCGTCGAAGCCCGACCGCCGGCAACCGCGGCCAGGGGGGCAAATGGTTGAACCCTCGCACGCGGCGGCGGATCTACGAGCGCGACGGCTGGCGGTGCGTGTGGTGCGCCGTAGAGGTCGACACGGTGCTGATCTCGACCGACGCCGCCCGCCTAGCCTCGATCGATCACGTGGTGCCGCGCTCGCGAGACGGCTCGAACCGTCCCGCCAACTTGATTACAGCTTGCGTGTGTTGCAACGCGAAGCGCGGGCATCGAAGCGTCCCGGCATTCGCGGCTGTGCTCTCGACCGATCCAACCTACGTCCGGCTCATCATCCGCCGCGTCTACGCCGCGCGGCGACGCAAGCTACCGATGATCGTCGAGGTCGCCGCGTGATCGAAACGGTACGCACCTCGGAAACGAGCACGACGGCGATCGCGTCGCCGGGCAAGCTCTACCCGATGATCCCGGTGTTCCCTCGCGCACGAGTGAAGACGTTCGGCGACCACGTGGCCTTGTACTTGTACGCGACGTGCTGGACGCTGAAGAAAGTCGAAGGCACGTGGTCCTGGACAGAATCGATCTGCTACGCGGATGCGTCGTGGGATAGCCCCGCGCAGTGGGCACTCGCCAGCCGTTCGGTCGCGCGGGCATGGGCTCAGCCGTGACGCAGCCGACCCTAATCACAGTGACGCTTTGGCGAACGTACTCGCGCGGCCGACGCCACGAGTACACCTGGCGCAGCTTCATCGACACCTTCGTCAAGTCACCCGAGATAGTCCGCGACAAGAAGAAGGTCGCCGGCTTCTCTCTCGGGTCGTTCGTAGAGAACCGACGCGCCCTCACTCGCGTCGAGAAGGTTTTCGCGCTCACCCTCGACTTCGACAGCGGCGACACGCCGATCAAGCGCGCGCCACGCTTGCTTCTCGACACCCTCGGCGTGGCGTACACGACTTTCTCTCATTCCCAAAAACACCCGAAGCTGCGGGCGATCTTCCTACTGTCCAGACCGGTCGACGCCGCAGAGTACGAGCGGATCTGGTACTGGGCCTCGCAGAAGATCGGGCCCAAGCATGTGCTCGACGAGTCCGCTCGAGACGCGAGCCGGTTCTGGTTTCTGCCGAGCCA
>CAZCAK010000288.1:0-2878 GCA_964496605.1 uncultured Acidiferrobacteraceae bacterium
ATCCGGCGGCGGTTGTCGTTCCCATGCCTCGAGAATCGGCGTCACAAAGCGCCACGCTTCTTCCACCGTATCTTTGCGGGCAAAGAGACCGGCGTAACCGCGTAGGGCATCAAGCAATAGTCGTTCGTACGGGCCGGGTAGCGTACCGGAGTAAAGGCTTTGGTAGCTGAAATTCATATCGACATTGTCGATCAGCGCCTCGCTGCCGGGTGCCTTGATGCTGAAGCTCAAGCTCACGCCTTCATCCGGCTGAATGCGCAATATCAAACGGTTTGGACGAATATCCGAACACACCTGATCTTGCCCGAAGAGACAGAACGGGATCTGTTCGAATTCGATCGCGACCTCGGTGCACTGTTGTTTCATGCGCTTACCGGTGCGGATATAAAACGGCACACCTTGCCAGCGCCAGTTATCGATCATCACCTTCATCGCGACATAGGTTGCGATATGGCTATCGGCGGCGACGTCTTTCTCGGCACGGTAGGGCAGGTTCTTGCCGCCGGGATCGGCGGCGTATTGACCGCGCACAGTAAAGCGCTCGACGTCGCTACCCATGATCGGACGCAGCGCGCGGAATACCTCGGTCTTTTTATCGCGCACCGCCTCGGCTTCGAACGAGATCGGCGGCTCCATCGCAACCAAGGCCAAGGTTTGCAGCAAATGGTTCTGCACCATATCGCGCAATACACCACTCTCTTCGTAGTAATCGCCACGACTATCGACGCCGATGGTTTCGGCGGCGGTAATTTGCACATGGTTCACGTGATTGCGATTCCATAAGGGCTCGAAGATCGCATTCGCGAAGCGAAACACCAAAATGTTTTGCACCGTCTCTTTGCCGAGATAGTGATCGATCCGATAGACCTGCTTCTCGTTGAACACATCGGTGATGACGCGATTGAGCGCACAGGCGCTGGTGAAGTCGTGCCCGAACGGCTTCTCGATCATGATGCGCGTGAACGGGCCCTCGTCCTGATGGTTTACCATGCCGGCACGTTCGAGTTGCTGGACGATCTCCGGATAAGCGCTCGGTAAAGTCGCGAGGTAGAACAGCCGATTGCCGCCGGTATGGAGCGCCAGATCGACTTTGTTTAGGGTGAGATTGAGCTTTTGATAAAGCCCCGGGTCGCCGAAGTCGCCGTGCTCGTAATAGAGTCGCTGCGCGAATGCGTTCCAATCGTTATCGACCGGATTGCGATTGCAAAATTCCATACACGCGAGCCGCATCGTTGCGCGATATTCCTCGTGCGACCATGGCCGGCGCGCGCAGCCGAGTACCGCAAAGCCGGGCGACAACAGGCCTTGGCAATGAAGATTAAACAGCGCAGGAATGAGTTTGCGTCGCGCGAGATCGCCGCTCGCACCGCAAATGACTAAGACACAGGGTTGAGTCTCGGCCTCGGGGCGCGGAATGCGCCATGCCGATTCATCGACGTCGTCGCGAAGTGCGCGATCCGTCGTTCGATCCATAGGGACGCCTCACGCCTTTTTAACGACGTGGCCGCCGAATTCGTTGCGCAAGGCGGCGATGAATTTGGCGCTGAACGAACTTTCCTGACGCGAACGAAACCGCGCGAGCAAGGACAGCGTAATGACCGGTGCCGGCACGCTTTTGTGAATCGCCTCTTCGACAGTCCAACGGCCCTCGCCCGAATCCTCGACATAATCGAGCACGTCTTCGAGATTGCCGTTCTTCTCGAACGTCAGTTCCGCCAGCTCCAATAGCCAAGAGCGCACGACGCTGCCCTGGTTCCAGAGGTGGGCGATGCGATGCAGATCGAGCTCGTAATCGCTCTTTTCCAACAGCTCGAAGCCTTCGGCATAGGCCTGCAGCAAACCGTATTCGATGCCGTTATGAATCATCTTGGTGAAGTGGCCGGCGCCGGCCGGGCCGACATAGAGACAACCGTCGGGCGGGGCCAAGGCCTTGAACACGGGTTCCATCACCTTAAAGGCATCGGCATTGCCGCCGACCATGAGGCAATAACCGATCTTGCGTCCCCAGATACCGCCGCTGGTGCCGGCGTCGAGAAAACGAATGCCCTGCGGTTCGAGCCATTGCGCGCGACGCTTGCTATCGTGGTAATTCGCGTTGCCACCGTCGATGATGATATCGCCGGGGCTGAGTTGGGGTGCCAGTTCTTGTAGTGCCCGCTCGGTGGCTTTACCGGCACCGATCATGAGCCAGACGCAACGCGGCGCACTGAGCTTGGACACCAAATCGCCCAGGTCTTTGGCGGGTTCGCCGCCGTGCTGCTTGAGCTGCTCGAGGTTCTCCTCGTGGTGATCGTAGGCCGCGACCTCGTGCCGCGTGGCGCCGTTACCGGCGCCGTCGAGGAGCCGCAGCGCCATATTCAAACCCATCTTACCTAAACCGACGATGCCTATTTTCATCGCTGTACGTTGCCGCGAGCCTGCCTCGGTCACAACCGACCAAAGGCGTAGAGACGTCGCGACGTCTTTCATCGGTCTGGGCAAAGGCCGGGCGAATCGGGTAAAGTCGCCGTTTGTTTTTTCAGCGTTTTAGGAACTGCGATGCCCGATTACAAAATTGCACCGTCGATCTTATCGGCGGACTTTGCCCGCCTCGGCGAGGAAGTGAATAACGTTATTGCTGCCGGTGCCGACATCGTTCATTTCGATGTCATGGATAATCACTACGTGCCGAATCTCACCATCGGCCCCTTGGTGTGCGAGGCGCTGCGCAAACACGGAGTGAAGGCGGAAATCGATGTGCATCTCATGGTCAAGCCGGTCGATCGCATCATTCCCGATTTCGCCAAGGCCGGCGCGACTTATATTACGTTTCATCCGGAAGCTTCCGAACACATCGATCGCTCCCTGGCGCTGGTGCGCGATTCCGGTTGCAAGTCCG
>CAZCAK010000289.1:0-2873 GCA_964496605.1 uncultured Acidiferrobacteraceae bacterium
ATCGTCGTGGTAAAAATAAAGCGCGAACTCCTTACTTCCGGCTTCGACCGTGACCTTTTCGTTTTTGTAAGGTTTCAAGGTAATCCATGCGTCTTTGGTGCCGGGGCGACTGACGACAAAACCGCCGACGTAGGTTCCACCGCGCACCTCGATGGTGTCGCCGGGATTCGCCTGGCGCACCGCGTGTTGTAAGGTGGCGAACGGCTTATGGAGATCGTGACCGTCGCCTTGATCGTTTCCAGTCGGTGCGACGTAAATAGTCGCCGCAGTTACGAGCGGACTTATACCAAACGCGATCATGCCGACCATGAGTTTGAATAGGATTCGTTCCATGCAGCTGACTCCGTTAGAGGCGCATCACGATAGCCGAGCGCTGCGTGTGGACTTATCCGACCTTGGTCTTACGCCCTGGTACCGCCCCATGCAGCGGTTGAATTTCGGGAAAACGATACCACGGCGCTGGCAGGGGCGAGAGCAGCCGCACGCGATTGACACGTGGCGCTGCAGTTTGCTGCGGTAAAGATTGTAAATACCGTACCACGATGTCGGTCGCATCCAACACCGCGCCGTCGTGCGCGCGGCACACCTGAATATCGTCGGCCTGCAAACCGTTAATCGTGTCCGGCGCCGCCGTAGTCCAATAGGACGCATAACGATAATGCGCGCTCGGCTCGCACGCACGTTCGCCGACGCGCAAGGCCGACACGCGTTGACCAGTCGCGGCATACGGGTCAAGCGTAAAGTCGACGCCGCTATAATTGAATAACCAGCCGCCGGTCCACGTTTCGACCTGCGGCGATAAACATCCCGCGGCGGATTTTTCGATTTGTTCGCGCAACATCGCGCCGCGGATAACGCCATGCGCGATCTGCGGTCCGATCGGAATATAGTGATACAAATCTTCCAAGCGAATCGCACCCGGCAACACATGCGTGCCGTAGCGAAAGCCGCGGATCGCGCCGATATCGGCGCCGGCGTAGGCGCGAAACGCGTCCGCGAGAAAATCGTGCGCCGCGCCTTCGATCACCGCCGGCATGGCGTCGCCAGCATGATTCGCGCGATGTAGTGCGATGCGCGTATAGCCGACGACGCTATCGATCGGTTCGATGAGACGCGCGCCGTTAATGGGATTGGTCTGCGTCTGAAACTGCGGCGCCAAAAATGGTGCACGAAGCGTGTCGATCAGCGTCGCGATTTCATCGTCCTGCGGCACCGACTCATCGACGCGATAGGCCTGCCAGCGCCAGTCGCTGAGGGTGCCACCACGCACCGACAATGCCAGCGCGCCCACCATCGTACCGTCCTGACCCTCTTCCACGATCACGGTATTGCCGATCACCACCGGCTCGCAGGTCTGCTCATGCATATCGGACGAGAGAATCACGTCGATGCCGGCGATTTTTTGCGCGATGCGGATGTTATAGGCGAGACCGAGTTCGCTTAACAACACCACGAGATCGGCGCCGGCATCGCGGCGCAATGGCGGTACGAGCTGCGCCAATTCGGCTTCGCCGTTGCTAAAGCGCAAGCCGCGTGTCACCGCCTTGCCCATCACCTGCGGCCCACGATTGCTGGTCAGTCCGACCAGTGCCACGGTAAGCCCGGCAACTTGCACCAGGCGATACGCCGGCAGCACGCGCTCACCGGCGCGCGCGGCATACGGTGTGTCGGGATCGGACTTAGGATCGCTGTAGTAGAGATTCGCCGCGAGCGCATTCCAGGGTGCCTGTGCATCGGGGCCGACAAATAATTCGTGGAAGCGTTGCGGCCCATAAACGTAATCCCAGTTCCCCGGGGCGAAGGCGTCGATGCCGAAGCGGTTAAGCACCGTTACCAGCGCCGCGCCACGGGTAAACAGCGCCTCGGCCGACCCCTGAATCGTGTCGCCGGTATGCAGTAATAAGGAATGCGCCGCGTCGGCGCGAATGCGCTGTATTAAGGAATAAACCCGCGCCAGGCCGCCTTCCTGGACCCCGCCGCGTAGCGCATTTGGGCGCGACACCAAATGCCCATGAAAATCGCCGGTGTGAATAAGGGTCAGTTCGCCATGCGCCATCGGGCCATCATGCGATGCAGCAGGGCCGGCAACATCGTCCTTTGGTTGCGCACCCAGCGCGACTCTGTGTGTACCGCGCGTCGTTACTGCGCGATATCCCGCGCCCTTCTTATCCGCTATCTCGAGGTGCACTATGAATCGCCTGCGCGTCCGCATCGCCGCCGCATGCTTATCGCTGATCTTCATCGCGCCGACTTATGCCGACCCGGTTGCCCCCTGGGGCCGGGCGCAGCTAACGAATATCGATTACGGTCCGCAAAAGGTGGTGTTCGACGTCACGACCGGCGATCAAGCGGAGCTAAGCAATATTCTCGACCGCGTCAGCATGCTCAACAATTTTTACGCCAGCAATCCGCTCGATGCGCGCATTACTTTGGTATTGCACGGCGAATCGATTCCGTTTTTTGCGCTACGCAATTACGAGAAGTACAAAGCACTGGTCGCGCGCGCCGAAGGACTGACGCACGGGGAAATTGTAGAGTTCCGCCTATGTCGTGCCGCCGCTAAAGCGCGCTACCACCTCGATGCCGCCGATTTTCACGGCTTCATTAAGGTCGTTCCCATGGCCGACGCGGAAATTATTCGACTACAGAACGACGAGGGTTACGCGTATATGCGTTGAAGCGATGCGGCTAGCGCGCGACCACAGCCTCGACAATACCGGAGAGCGCCTTTTTCAGATTGGCCACCGCAGGGCAAGCCGGTGCGCCATGACGCTTGGCTAAAAATTCCGGATCGTTATAACCAATCCAGACTTGCGACGCGGCGTCTTCCCACACCAAAGCCTTTAAGGGCAGATCGATGCCGGCGGTTTGCG